>NZ_JBHXNP010000139.1:0-20525 GCF_042719495.1 Streptomyces sp. NPDC058525 | reverse complement strand
AGCTCGCTGGGCTCATAACCCAGAGGTCGCAGGTTCAAATCCTGTCCCCGCTACTCAGTACGAAGGCCCGGTTCCCCTGGAACCGGGCCTTCGTCGTGTTCCGGACCGTCACTCCCGCGTCGTCTCACGCCCGTCACCCGATCGGCCGCAGCCGGGTCGCCGTACGGGCACCCCTGCCGCCACCCTTGAGGGGCGAGGCGGTGGCCAGCCCGCACCCGTGCGAGCGACCGGGCGGCAGGAGAGCAGCGTGGTGGGGCTGGGCCGGCGGGACAACGGCGAGCGCGAGGGCGCGGACGGTGCCGGCAGCGGACTGGCCCGGCAGGTGGTCCGGGTGCTGCCGGCCGCGCTGATCGTCGTCGGGCTGGTCTTCGACCTGCTGACCCCGCCCAACTTCACCGGATCCCCGTTCTTCTCGGCGGCCCCGCTGATCGCCGCCCCGCTGTTCAGCTTCCGGGCCACGGCCGTGACCGGCGCCCTGGCCTCGCTCGTGGTGGTCCTGCTGCACCTGTACCACGGCACCACCTGGAAGGTGGAGGCGCTGACCGAGCTGGTCACCGTCCTGACCGTGTCCGGCCTGGCGCTCCTGATCAACCGCGTGGTGCGGCGCAGCGGAGAGCGGCTGGCCTCCGCGCGCGGCATCGCCGAGGCCGCGCAGCGGGCGGTGCTGCCCACGCCCGCAGAGCGGATCGGGGGCCTGCACGTCTCGGCCCGGTACGAGGCCGCGCAGGCGGACGCCTTCATCGGCGGGGACCTGTACGCCGTCCAGGAGACCCCGTACGGAGTGCGGCTGGCGGTGGGCGACGTACGGGGCAAGGGGCTGGGCGCGGTGGAGGCCGTGGCGGTGGTCCTGGGGGCCTTCCGGGAGGCGGCGGAGACCGAGCCGACGCTGGTGCAGCTGGCGCAGCGGCTGGAGCGGGCCCTGGCCCGGGAGGGCGTCCGGCGCGACAGCCTGGACGCGGTGGAGGGCTTCACCACGTGCGTGCTCGGGGAGGTCCCGCCGGAGGCGCACGTGCTGCGGCTGCTGAACCGCGGCCACCCCGAGCCGCTGCTGCTGCACGCCGACGGGCAGCTGCTGGGGCTCGGGCCGCAGGAGCCCGCCGTGCCGCTCGGCCTGGGCGAGCTGGACGGACGGCCGGGACGGGTCGAGGAGTGGCCCTTCCCGGCCGGTTCCACGCTGCTGCTGTACACGGACGGGGTCACCGAGGCCCGCGACCGGGCGGGGGACTTCTACGATCCGGCGGACCGGCTGCGCGGGCGGGTGTTCCCCGGGCCGCAGGCACTGCTCGGCGCGCTCAGCAGCGATGTGCGCCGGCACACCGGGGGCGGGGCGACGGACGACATGGCGCTGCTCGCGGTGGGCCGGCCCGGAGAGGGGGAGCCGGAGCGGCGGCTGACCGTTCCGGTGGTGCCCCGGGACGACGATCCGTGACGGTGGGTGAGTGGCAGGCCGCTCTCTGCAAGGTGACTGACGGATCGTCATGATCCAGTTGTGGCTGAAGTGACAGCGCAATGGCCTGAATTTTGCCCGAGTTGATCCGCATCTCAGGCGAAAAGGCCTGGCCAGAGCAGGTCGGGGAGTGGCCGATTGTGCGAACGATCCATCGCAACAGCTTGGAATCACTCCCCTCCGTCTATTACCTTTCGATAACGCAGCGCGGTCGTCCCAGCCGTCGCAAGAGACGGCGCCGTGCGCGATCGCGTCAATGAGGAGTGTGCCCCGGTGGCCTCCAACTTGCCTGCCCCCGAAGGCATCGAGAACCAGGAGCCGCCGACCGCGGGCGCCTGGGGCGAGTGGAATCCCACCGAGGATTCGGTCCGTTCGGTCCGCGGCAAGCACCGGGTGGCCAAGCAGCGCGGCGGACTGGCCCGCAGCTCCACCGTGCTCGGCGTCGGCGTCATCGCGGCGGTCGGCGCGAGCGGCATCGCCACCGCCCAGGACCGGCCCCAGGTCGCGATATCCCTGCCCGCACTGCCCGACATCGTGCCGGGCGACTCCGCCGCCGGGATGACCGGCGACAACGTCCGGCAGGCGGGAACCGGTTCCGGAGAGGCGGCCGGGGCGGCCGCGAGGACCGGGATCATCCCGCAGCAGTCCGACCGCCGTGCCGACCCCGGCGAGGTGCTGCGCAACCGCATCCTCCAGCAGGCCGACGCACAGCAGGCCGCCGCGTCGGACCAGGCCCGGGCCGAGGCCGAGCGGACCGCCCGCGAGACCGCCGCCCAGGAGGCCAAGGACAAGGCCGAGGCCGCGCGCACCGCCGCCGAGGAAGCGAAGGCGGCGGCCGAGGCGAAGGCCGCCCAGGAGGCCAAGGCCGCCGAGCAGGCCGCCGCGGCCAAGGCCGAGCAGGAGCGCGTCGCCAAACTCGCCGGCAGCTACTCCCTGCCCACCTCCGCCTACACCCTCACCTCGCACTACGGGGTCGCCGGCTCCATGTGGTCCTCCGGCCACCACACCGGCCTCGACTTCGCGGCCCCCACCGGCACCCCGGCCAAGGCCGTGGCCGCCGGGAAGATCACCTCGGCCGGCTGGTCCGGAGCGTACGGCTACCGGATCGTGCTGGAGCTCGAGGACGGCACGGAGATCTGGTACTGCCACCTCTCCTCCATGTCCGTGACCTCCGGCTCGGTCTCCCCGGGCGAGACCATCGGCCGCGTCGGCGCCACCGGCAACGTCACCGGACCCCATCTCCACCTGGAAGTACGCAAGGGCGGCTCGACGATGGACCCGCTGGCGTGGCTGACCTCCAAGGGCCTGAACGTCTGAGGTCCGGACCCCCGGCATCGCCCGCCCGTCGCGGCGTCGGCATGCCGGTCAGCACCGCCCCGGGCACCACGGCGGGCCGGGGCAGGGGATCGAACCACGGCGGAAGCAGCTCCTCCATGACCGCCGCCCGCGCCAGCGCCGGCCCCGCCGTCGCCCGGCGCATCCACAGCCGGTCCAGCAACTCCCGCTCCCGTCCGGCGAAATCGGGCTCGCCGCCCGGGCCGCCGCGGCGCGCCCGGTTCCGCAGCAGGGCCAGGGCCGCCGCGTCCGCCTCGTACCGGGCCACCGCCCGCCCCGCCGCCCGGCCGCCGCTGCGCCGGGCCAGGCTGCGGGCCAGCGACCGGGCGGGCATCGAAGCCAGGGCGGGGACCTCGGCCGGACCGAGCCAGCCGGCGGCCGCGTACACCGCGAGCTCCCCGGCGACGGCCCGCAGGCGACGACGCCTTATCCGCACCGCCAGCCACAGCAGCAGCCCGAACACCGGGACCATCACGCAGCCGTAGACCACGTAGAACCCGTACTCCCCGAGCCGCGACGAGCTGTTCCACAGCGCGTGCAGGCCCATGGCGAGCGCCAGCCCGAGCACGGGCAGGCCGATCCTGCGCCCCCGGCCGGTGCTGAGCGCGGCCGCGCCGAAACCGAGCCCGGTGAGCACCGTGAACAGCGGGTGCGCGAAAGGCGACACCACTATGCGGACGAAGAAGGTCGCGGCCGTGACCGAGTTGAGCATGCCGGTGCCCTTGGCCAGGTCCTCGTCGAAGGCGTTGCCGAGGTAGAGGATGTTCTCGGTGAAGGCGAAACCGGTCGCGGTGAAGCCGGCCACCACGAAACCGTCGGCGGGGCCGGTGAAATGCCGTCTCCTGAAGACGAACACGAGGAGCAGGGCAGCCGCCTTGGCGCTCTCCTCCACCACCGGCGCGATCGCCACCGAGCCGAGCTGATCGGCATCGGAGGGGTCCGCGGTGGCCGCGGCTATCCACTCGGTCGCGAAGCTGTTGGCCAGTATCGCGATCAGCGCCGCGGTGCAGGCACCCCAGCCGAAGCAGAACAGCAGCTGCGGCCAGGGCGCGGGCGCGGCCCGGCCCAGCCACCGGAAGGCCGCCATGAGCAGCGGAACCGGCAGCAGGGCCAGGCCCAGACCGACGAAGAAGCCGGGGGTACCCGTCTGCTCCCGCACGAGTTCGAGGATCGCGACCCCGGTGGCGGCGAGCAGAACGAGGAGCACGCACGTGCGGACCGGGCCCGACGGGCGTGCGAGCACAGCGGGGAGCGCTCGGAACACACCATGACCCTACAGAGCCGGTCTGACACGCGCGGTGACGTTGTCAGTTCTCCCGGCGCCGGAACAGCAAGTCGTGTACGACGTGGCCCTTGTCGAGGCCCTGGCCCTCGAACCGGGTGAGCGGCCGGAAGTCGGGGCGCGGCGCATAGCCGCCGTCGGCCTGGGTGTTCACGAAGTCCGGGTGGGCGGTGAGCACTTCGAGCATCTGCTCGGCGTACGGCTCCCAGTCGGTCGCGCAGTGCAGCACGGCCCCGGGCGCCAGGCGGGTCGCCGCCAGCGTGAGGAACTCGGGCTGGATCAGCCGGCGCTTGTGGTGGCGGGCCTTGGGCCAGGGGTCCGGGAAGTACACGCGGATGCCGGCCAGGGAGTCGGGCGGCAGCATCTCGCGGAGCAGGATGATGGCGTCGCCGTTGGCCACCCGGACGTTGGTCATGCCGCCGCGCTCCGCGAGGGCGAGGAGGTTGCCCTGGCCGGGGGTGTGCACGTCGGCGGCGAGGATGCCGGTGCCGGGGTCGGCGGCGGCCATCTGGGCGGTGGCCTCGCCCATGCCGAAGCCGATCTCCAGGACGACGGGCAGTCCGTCGAACAGGGCCTTCAGGTCGATGACCTCGTGGCCGTCGATGTCCAGGCCCCAGGTGCCCCACAGGCGCTTCAGGGCCTCGCCCTGTCCGGTGGTGACCCGGCTGCGGCGGGGCTGGAAGCTCCGGATGCGCCGCTCGTGGTGCGAGCCGGCCGGGTCCGGGGAGGGCCCGTCGGGGAAGCGGGGCTCGGTCCGCCACTTGGGCGGCACGTACGCGTTCGCCTCCGGCGCGGGTGCGGGGTCCGGGAGGCTGGGCGGCTGGGGATTCAGGGACTCAGACACAATGCCGAGATTCTACGACGGGGGTCCGCGGCGGACCTGCGCGCGGCTCCGGGGAGACGTTCGAGGCCCCAGGCCCCCGCCCCCGGACCGCTCAGGCCGACCCCGGCCCGCCTCGGGACGGCTCGGGCCCGGCCCCTCGGCCCCCGCCCCCGGACCGCCCCCGGCCCGCCTCGGGACCGCTCAGGCCCGGCCCCTCGGCCCCCCCGGATCGCTCAGGCCGAGCCGAGGGTCCGCAGGGCGCGGGTGGCGATCTCGCGGCCGATGGGGAGGGAGGCGGTGGCGGCCGGCGACGGGGCGTTGAGGACGTGCACCGTGCGCGGGGCGTCCTTGATCAGGAAGTCGTCCACCAGCGTGCCGTCCCGCAGGACGGCCTGCGCGCGGACCCCGGCCGGGGCGGGGGTGAGGTCCGCCGCGGTCACGGCCGGCAGGAGGCGCCGTACCGCCTGGGTGAAGGCCTGCTTCGACAGCGAGCGGTGGATCTCGCCCATCCCGTACCGCCAGTGCCGTGCGGCCATCCGCCAGGATCCCGGCCAGGCCAGCTCGGAGCCGATGTCGCGCGGGCGGACGGTGAACCAGTCGTAGCCCTCGCGGGCCAGCGCGGGCACCGCGTTCGGCCCGACGTGGACGCCCCCCGCGATGCCCCGGGTCAGGTGGACGCCCAGGAAGGGGAAGGCGGGGTCGGGCACCGGATAGACGAGCCCCCGGACCAGCTCGGGCCGGGCCAGGTCGTAGTACTCACCGCGGAAGGGGATGATCCGCATGCCCGGGTCGTCTCCGGCCAGGCGGGCGATCCGGTCGCACTGCAGGCCCGCGCAGTTCACCAGGACCCGGGCGCGGACCACCAGCCCGGAGGTGGTGCGGACCGCGACCGCCGAGGGGCGGCGGGAGATCAGGTCGACCGCGCCGCCGTAGACGATCTCCGCGCCCGAGGACTCGGCCAGCTGCGCCGTCACCCGGCCGTAGTCCGCGATGCCGGTGCTGCCCACGTGGATCGCGGCCAGGCCCTGCACCTCCGGCTCGTACTCCGAGATCTGCGCCGGGCCGAGCTCGCGCACCGGAATGCCGTTCTCCCGGCCGCGCTGCACCAGCGCGTGCAGCCGCGGCAGCTCCTCGCGCTCGGTGGCGACGATCAGCTTGCCCGTCACCTCGTGCGGAATGCCGTGCTCCGCGCAGAACTTGACCATCTCGGCAGCTCCGCGCACCGCGAAGCGCGCCTTGAGCGATCCGGGACGGTAGTAGATCCCGCTGTGGATCACCCCGCTGTTGCGCCCCGTCTGGTGCCGGGCCGGGCCGGCCTCCTTCTCCAGGACGACCACCCTGGTCCCCGGAGCCAGCCGTGACAGGGCATGAGCCGTCGACAGGCCGACGATCCCGCCACCGATCACCAGCACATCGCAGTCCACGCCGCCGCCCACGCTGACACCTCCCACCCCTGCATACTGCACCCCGCCACCGACAACGCGGCCACGCGGCCCCTACACCTGCGCCACCAGCAGCGGCCGCGCGCGCTCGCGCAGCTCCGCCACCCGCGGCTCGTCCCCGTACGGTTCCAGGCGGTGCAGCAGGTCCCGCACGTATTCGGTCGTCCGCGCCGAGGAGATCCGGCCCGCCACCTCCACCGCCCGGGTGCCCGCCGCGCAGGCCGCGTCGAGGTTTCCCGACTCCAGCTCGGCGACCGCGCTCACGACCAGGCGCAGCCCATGCGACCGTACATACTCCTCGGTGGGCCGGGACAGGGCCTGTTCGGTGAATCGCCTTACCTGGCGCGGGAGTTTCAGGTCCCGGTAGCACTCCGCCGCGTCCGCCGCGAAGCGGTCGTACGAGTAGAAGCCGAGCCAGGTCGGGTCCGGATCGCCCTCCCGGGCCCGCTCCAGCCAGCCCTCCGCCGCCCGCAGCGCGGCCCCCGCGGCCGAGGAGTCGCCCGCCTTCGCGTGCGCCCGGGCCTCGACGAGCCGGAAGAAGCTCATGGTGCGGGCGGTGGCCAGGCCCCGGTTGCGCTCGACGGCGGCCTGCGCGAGGTCCACGCCCTCGTCGGGGAAGTCGCGGTAGGTCGCCTGCAGGGACATCGAGGCCAGGACGTACCCGCCGAGCGGTACGTCCGCGGCCGCCCGGGCCAGGCGCAGCGCCTGGATGTAGTAGCGCTGGGCGGCCTCCTGCTGGCCGGTGTCGAAGGCCATCCAGCCGGCGAGCCGGGTCAGCTCGGCGGTCGCGCCGAACAGGGCGCGGCCCACCTCGTCGGTATAGGAGCCGAGCAGCAGGGGCGCCGCGTCCACCCGCAGGCACTCGGGCACCATCGACGAACGCCAGTCCCCGCCGCCGTACTTGGAGTCCCAGCGGCGGGCGTCCTCGGCGGCCTCGCGCAGCTTGGCGACATCGCTGTGGCCGACGCGCTGGCCGTGGTCTCGGGGCGTTTCGGCGCCGGGCTGTACGGGCACAACGGTGGACGGCGGAGCCGGCAGGCTTCCCGCCGCACCCGTCACGGGTCCGGTCGTCGGCCCGGCGGCAGGCCCTGAAGCCTGTCCTCCGGCCGGTCCTCCGGCCTGTCCTCCGGCCGGTCCTCCGGTCTGTCCGGCGGTCTGTCCTCCGGTCTGTCCGGCGCTCGGCACGGCGGTCTGTCCGGTGCTCGGCACGGCGACCTGCCCGGCGGCCGTCCCCGTTCCCGGTCCGGTTACCGGTCCCGCGGCCGTTCCCGCACCGCCCGGACCCGCACCGCCCTGCCCCGGACCTCCCGGCGCCCTGCGTACCGGCGCGCCGCCCGCCGGAGGATCGTGCACCGGCGCGTCCTGGGCCGAGGCCGCCCCCGAGGGGGTCCCGGCCGAGGGCCCCGGCGCAGCGGGCACCGAGCCGCCCGTCCCCGAGGGCTCGCGCGCCACCGAGCCGTCGGCGGGAGATATCAGCCAGCGCGAGGCGGGCGTCGCGTACGCCGCCACCGAGAACGAACCGGCGAGGGACTGCCAGATCCCGCCACCCCCGCGCCGCCCGGCGAGGTCGAGCCGGTAGAGATCGGTGGCCGACCGCACCGCCGCCCCCACGTCCCGCGGGAACGCCAGACCGACCTCGGGCGCGGGGTCCGCGTCCGCCAGCCCGATCTCGTGCAGCGGCACCGGCCGCCCCAGCTTCGCGCCGATGGCGGCCGCGATCAGATGCGGCGCGGCGCCCTGCGGCACCATGCCCTTCGATACCCAGCGGGCCACCGACGTCTTGTCGTACCGAAGCGTCAGACCGCGCTGCGCGCCGAGGTCGTTGACCCGCCGGGCCAGTCCCGCGTTGCTGATGCCCGCGAGGGCTAGGACGGCGCCGAGCTTCTCATTGGGCTCGCGGAGCTCCCTGGACATGCGCCACCCCTCGTCACACGCGGAACGCAGACGCCGCCGGGGCATAGGCTCCCGGCATTTCGTAAACCCAGCGTAGTTCCCCGCCTCCCAAGCGTTAAGGCCCCGACTTCCGTATGGCGGGATTGTTGTCCGTTTGCACAGTCCGCCCCGGCCCGGTGTCCGGGGCGCACGTCTCCCCGCGTGCTCCGCCCGTGTGGCCGTGCGCCCGCCCGTGCGCTCTGGCCGGTCCGCGGGCCCGGCGATTCGATGTGCGGTGCGTGGGTCGGCCCGCTGCGCGGATCGGACGGGCCGGGGGATGCCGCTACCTCAATCCCCGCGGGTGGCGGAACGGGCCGGGGGGCGGATTCCGCCTCCCGGACCGCGCCCGCGCGTCGGGGGCCGGCGGCCTCCGACGGCTCTCAGTGCAGCCGAAGAATGGCTGAAAGCGACCTATGGGGCGGGTGGAACGGAACGCCAAATACCGCGTGGCGGGGGCGTGTTCGTTTGCATGTGCGCCCCCTTTAACCACTCTCGCACGCCTGTCCCGTGGCAGCATGGACCCGAGCCACCCGGGGTCCCGCCGACCGCGCACTCAGCGCCGACCGTGCTGCCCGTGCCCCGGTCATGTGCCCACAGGCTGGGGAGGCGGCGGTGCGCTGGTTGGTGGGTTGGAGCAGTATCGCCGCGAGTTTCGGCACGGCCGGCCGCGTCGCAGGTCAGGGACCCCAACACGGCTCCGGCCGACGCGCTCACCCCGATACCGGGTACCCGGGCGCCGGCGCCCCGCCGCACGGCGGCATCGCGGACGCGGCCCACGCGGACGACCCCGGCGCGGACGCCGAGCGCACCGTCCACCCCGTCGGCTCCCAGCTGCTCTGGGGAGACCCCGACCCGCTCTGGGCCGTCGGCGACTGGCGCCCCGACGAGATCCGCACCCTCACCGCCGACCCGGCCGACCCCTTCACCCGGATCGCCGTCCTCGGCTGCTGCGGCGCCACCGACGCCGAGCTGAGACGCGCCCTCTACGCCGCCCGCGGCGGAGCCCTGCGCCACCTCACCCAGTGGTCCGGCAGCTACACCGCCGTGGTCCAGGTCGGCCGCAGGATCACGATCGTCGGCGACCTCGCGGGCGCGCGGCCCGTCTTCTACACCCCCTGGGCCAGCGGCACCGCGTACGCCACGGCCGCCCTCCCGCTCGCCGACCTCATCGAGGCACAGCTCGACATCGGCCATCTCGCCGCCCTGCTGGCCTGCCCCGACAGCCCGGAGGCACTGGGCGACGGCACACCGTACGCCGGCGTCCGCCGCATCCCGCCCGGGCACGCCCTCATCCTGCGCGAGGGCTCCCGCGAGATCACCGGCTACGAGCCCGTCGCCTCCCTCGCGGTGGCCGGGCCGCAGGCGGATCCCGACCGGGCGGTGGAGGGCGTACGGGAAGCTTTGGTCGATGCAGTGCGCGCCCGGCTCACGGCTCCGCGCCATGCCCCCGACACAGCGCCGCCGTACGATCCCGGCCCCGTGCCCGGAATGGGCCCCGCCGACCGGCGCGCCGCCCGCGGCGGCCCGGTGCCCGGGGTCGGCGCCGACCTCTCCGGCGGCAGCGCCTCCGCGACCCTGGCCCTGCTGGCGGCCGGCCTGCCCGGCGCCCCCGGCACCCTCACCAGCCCCGCCGGCGCCCGGCTGCTGGCGGTCACCTTCAACGACCTGGCCACCCCGCAGGGCCGCGAGGACGAACTCGAGCGGGCCCACGCCATCGCCGCCGACCCGCGCCTGCACCACGTCGTGGTCGCCGCCGCCGCGGAGGCCCTCCCGTACGCCGAACTCGACGGCCCGCTGACCGACGAACCCGGCCCCTCCCTGGTCTTCGCCGCCCGCGAGCGGCGCCGGCTGGCCGCCGGCTCGGCCGACCACTTCACCGGCCACGGCGCCCGCCAGGTCCTCGACGCGCACCCCGCCCGCATGGCCGACCTCCTGATGGACCGCCGCCGGCGCCACCTGCTGCGCCCGGTCGCGGCGCTGGCCCGCTCGGCATCGGCTTCCGGAGCCTCCGGCGAATCCCTGCTGGTACCGCTGACCGTGTACTCCGCAGCCCGAAGACTTGCCCGTACGACGTACCGCGCGGGCATGGAAGCCGCCGCGGCCAGGCTCCGCGAGGGCGGGGTCACCGAGCGCGCCTCCGGTCCGGTGGACGCCTCCCTCGCCGCCCTGACCTGGTCCCGGCCCGGCCCGGCGGCGGGCTGGCTGACGGGCGAGGCCTTGGCGGAAGTATCGATCCGCCTCACGGCCGCGGCCGGCCGCCCTCCCCTGTCCCTGCGCCCGGGGGAGGCCCGGGCCCGCGCGGCCCTCGCCCGGCACGCCGCCGACCACCGGGTCTTCGAACAGGCCGTGGAGGTCCGCAGCCAGCGCCTGCACGCCCCCTTCCTGGACAACCAGGTCGTCCGGGCCGCCCGCGCCCTCCCCGAATCCCTGCGCGTCCAGCCCGGGGCCCGCGCCGCGATCCTGCGCACCGTCCTGTCCTCGACCGGGGTGCGCGAACTCCCGCCCGGCTGGGGCGCCACCGCCCACACACCGCACGAGACGGCGACCCGGCTCGGACTGCGCGCCGCCCTGAGCGAGCTGCTCGCCCTGTTCGCCGCACCGCTGCTCGCGGACGCCGGGCTGATCGACGCCCGGGTCGTCCAGCAGGCCCTGCTCGACGCGGCCGAAGGCCGACCGGTCCCGCTCGACGGGCTGGCGGAGCTCGTCTCCATGGAACTGTGGCTGCACCGCCTCCTCGCCCGCCGCGGCACCTGCTGGACGGGCACGTCCGCGGCCCGCCGCCGCGCGGTGCCGGAAGGGGTCCCCGTGCACCGCCCGGCCCTGTCCTGAGCCGGGCGCCGCACCCGGCCCGCCTTCGCCCGGTCAGCGGCAGCTGATCACCGAGTCGGCCCAGCTCGCCAGCAGGGGCAGCCGGCCCGGACCGGACTTCTCCGTCACCAGGCGCAGCGTCTTGCGCCCGGCCAGCGACACGTCCACGGCCGCCGGCGGATCCCCGTACCCGAGGGCCGCGGACTGCCACAGCCGCTGCCCGTCCGCGTAGACGGAGAACCGCACCGAGCCGCCCCCGGACTCCGCCCGGGAGGACCCCCAGGCGGGCATCGACAGGCCGTCCACCCCGGCGCGCGCCGAGAAGGCCGTGCACTGCCGGTTGAGGGTGATCTCCACGGAGGACCGGGAGTTCACGGTGATCCCCTGCCCGAACCGCCGGTCGCCCACCTGCAGGCCCCACCGCTGCCAGACCCAGCTGCTGCGCCAGGTCTGGATCTCCGGGCCCTCGTGGTCCCCGTAGGCGGACTGGCCGAGCCGGGACAGCTGGAACGCCTCGGCGGGCTTCGGCGCGGGCGGCGGGGTGGGCTTCGCGGAGGTGCGGCTCGGTGACGGGCTGGGCGAGGGCTCCTCCCGGCTGGGCGGGGGAGAGGGCGAGGGGCGCGGTGCGACGGAAGCGGTCGGGGCGGGCGAGGAGGACGGCGAAGGCTTGGCCGACGGCGGCGGTACGAGGCTCCGTGCGGGCGGTGGCTCCTCCTCGGGCGGGCTCGGCGCGGGCGAGGAGGGCGCGCTCGGCACCACCGGAGCCGCCAAGCCGGGGGCGGGCTTCGCCTGGGCCTGCGGCTCGGTGTCGTCCCCGGCCAGCGCGAACACCACCCCGGCGGCCGCGGCGACCGCGAGCCCGGCGGCGATGGCGGCCTTGGCCGGCATGCCCAGCCCCTCGGACAGCACCGCGCCCCCGGCCCCAGCCCCCGACCCGGCCCCACCGGCAGCCCCACCGGCGGCGCCTCCCGCCCCACCCGCAGCGCTCGCCCCACCGGCAGCACCCGACCCGGCAGCCCCACCGGCAGCCCCACCGGCAGCCCCACCGGCAGCACCAGCAGCACCGGCTCCGGCAGCCCCACCGGCAGCACCAGCTCCGGCAGCCCCACCGGCAGCACCGGCCCCCGCGGTCGACCCGCCGGTGGCGGCCGCAGCGGCCCCGGCACCGCCCGCGGCGACGGCCCCGCCGGCCACCACCCCGGCCGCCTTCGCCGCGTACCCGGCGGCGAACCACCCGATGACCGCGACCGGAAGCAGCGCGGGAATGCCCGCGTTGACGTCCTTGAGCTCACCGGCGGCCAGCCGGCACTTCGCGCAGTCCTCCAGGTGCTTGCGCAGCCCCCGCTCCGCCCGCATCCGCAGCCCGCCGCGCGCATAGGCGCCCAGCCGGTCCGCGTACCGCGCGCAGTCGCCGCCCTCGCTCAGCGCCGAACTCACATGCGCCTGGAGGTACGCCTGCTTGAGCCCCTCGCGGGCACGACTGGCCAGCACCGCCGTCGCGTTCGCGCTGAGCCCGAACAGCGGCGCGACCGCGCTCGGCGAGGCCTCCTCGACCGTCGTGTGCCAGAGCACGGCCTGCCACCGCTCGGGCAGGCTCCGGAAGGCCTGCATCGCCAGCGACTGCTCGGCCTCGTGCATCGCCCGGACATCCGCGCCCAGTTCGAGGGTGTCGTCCCCGGACAGGCCCGACAGCCCGGCCCCGCCCTCGGTCCCCGTGGCCGCCTGCTCCGCGAAGACGGCGAAGTCCTCGACGAGGTGCTCCCGCCGGGCGGTCTTCGCCCAGGCCGCGGCGACCCTGCGTACGGTGGTGAGCAGGTAGGCCCGCACCGACTGGTCCGGCCCCGCCCCGCCCCGAACCGCCTGAAGGGTCCGTGCGAACACCTCGGCGGTCAGGTCGTCGGCGGTGTGCCCGTCCCGGCAGCAGGTCCGCGCGTAGCGGCGTACGGAATCGGCGTGCCGGCGGAACAGCTCCTCGTAGGCACCGTCGTCGCCGCCCCGCATCCTGGCGATCAAGTCCCCGTCGGACGGCGGCAGCTCACCGCCGATGCCTGCCGAGGCGGCGTGCCGGCCACCGGGCTCGCGTTGTGCGGGTACCTGCCGGGCGGGCAGGCTGCCCGCTCCGACCTCGCCGCCGGCGCCACCGAGTGACTCTTCACGCCCGTCAACGCCCATCGCGGAAGCCCCCGCACGACACACTCAACCGGTACACCGATCAAGCGTGTCACACGGCGGCCACGCGTCGAACCCCTCAGTACGCCATCCACTCATCCGGGCACAGTTCGACGAAATCCCGTACTGACGCACGGATTGACGCCCGGTAGAGCCACTACAGCGGACACCACACCCGGGCGCCGGTCACCCCGCCACACGGCCGGGACCCGCCACACGGCCGGGACCCGTCACACGGCCGGGACCCGTCACACGGCCGGGACCCGTCACACGGCCGGGACCCGTCACACGGCCGGGACCCGTCACACGGCGCCGGACCGTCACACAGCCCGGTACCCGTGTCACACGGTCCGGGACCGCAGGCCTTCCAGCAGGATGTCGAGCAGCCGGGTCGAGGCCGCCGCCTGCTGCGCCGGGTCGGGCAGCGCGGGCGCCGCCGTCGCTATCACCAGCAGGACATCGGCCACCGTGACGTCGGTCCGCAGCTCACCGGCCTCCCGGGCACGGTCGACCAGCCGGCCGACGACCTCGAGCAGCGCACCGGCGCCCGCATCCTCCGAAGGCTCGTCCTCGCTCGCGGGCCGCGTACCCACCACGCGCAGCTCGGGAGCCCCGCCCGCGGTGACGGCCTGGCGCTGGTGCGGAACCCGTGCCGCCTCGGCCTCCTCGACACCGTCCTCGCTCGCCGAGCCCACCCGGAGCACCTGCGGCGGCAGCAGCCGCCCCGCGCCCGAGGCCACGGAGGTGCGCAGGAAGCGCGACAGCGCCTGCCACGGCTCCTCCTCCTGGCCCAGCGCGGCCTTGGCCTGCTCGGTCAGCCGCGCCGTCTCTTCCTCGGCTATCCGCCGGACCAGCACGTCCTTGCTGGGGAAGCGCCGGTAGACCGTCCCGACGCCCACCCGGGCACGCCGCGCCACGTCCTCCATCGGAGCTCCGTAGCCGAGCTCGCCGAAGACCTCGCGCGCCGCGCGCAGCACGTGCTCCAGATTGCGCTGGGCGTCGACGCGCAGCGGCGTGGACCGGCCTACGCCGTGCGTGGTGCTGCCGCCCGCGATACCGCGGCCGTTGCTCTCGACCGAGAGCGCGGTCGCAGAGGCATGGAAATCGGAAATGTTCATATGTTTCCCCCGGTAATCATCTGTCTCCCCCCGGAGACACTCCCCGCCTTCACGCCGAGGGGGCCACGGTCATGGGGCCCGGTCCTACTCCTCGACGAGATACGAACATAGTTGAGCCAGAGTCAATTCAGAAGAGGCAGCCCCGGACGGAGCACCGCCCGATCGGAGCATTCACCCCCACTTTTCCGTTCCGTGCCCTCGGAATCACTCATTCCGCAGCCCCTGACCTGCGGATCTCCAGCCGATCCCGAGGTCCACTTGCACCCCGCACCACCCCCACCTCCGGTCACACAATTTGACGGGCCTGTGGACAAACTCCCGGCCACGTTGCGTCATGGGATGGTGAAGGCTGCTAACTCCCGGGGCACGGCCCCCGGTACCCCGCCCCGCACCCGCATCCTGGTCGTCGGCGGCGGTTACGTCGGCATGTACACGGCCCTACGGCTCCAGAGAAAGCTGAGAGCCGAAGAAGCCGAGGTCACGGTGGTCACCCCCGAGCCCTACATGACCTACCAGCCCTTCCTCCCCGAAGCAGCCGCGGGCTCGATCTCACCCCGCCACGTCGTGGTCCCGCTGCGCCGCGTCCTCGGCAAGTGCCGCATCGTCATCGGCGAGGCCCGGCGCATCGACCACTCCAAGCGCACCGCCACCGTCACCACCCTCGCCACCGACGAGGAGGGCGCCGGCCCCACCGAGATCGAGTACGACGAACTCGTCCTCGCCCCCGGCTCCATCTCCCGCACCCTGCCCATCCCGGGACTCGCCGACTACGCCATCGGGTTCAAGACCGTCGAAGAGGCCATCGGCCTGCGCAACCACGTCATCGAACAGATGGACATCGCCTCCTCCACCCGGGACCCCGCCATCCGCGACGCCGCCCTCACCTTCGTCTTCGTCGGCGGCGGCTACGCGGGCGTCGAGGCACTCGGCGAACTCGAGGACATGGCCCGCTACGCGGCGCGGTACTACCACAACATCAAGCCCGAGGACATGAAGTGGGTGCTGGTCGAGGCCGGCGACCACATCCTCCCCGAGGTCGGCCCCGAACTCGGCGTCTACACGATCCGCGAACTACGCCGACGCAACATCGACATCCGCCTCGAGACCCGCCTCGAATCCTGCGAGAACCGCGTCGCCGTCCTCAGCGACGGCGCCCGCTTCCCCACCCGCACCGTCGTGTGGACCGCCGGCGTCAAACCCCACCCCGTCCTGAACTCCTGCGACCTGCCGAGGAACGAGCGCGGCCGCCTGGCCTGCACCTCCTTCCTCACCGTCGAAGGGGTGGAGCACGCCTGGTCCGCCGGCGACGCCGCCGCCGTACCCGACATCACCGCGCCCGAGCCCGGCCGCGAATGCGCCCCCAACGCCCAGCACGCCGTCCGCCAGGCCAAGGCCCTCGCCGACAACCTCGTCGCCGCCCTGCGCGGCGAGGTCCTCACCGAGTACGCCCACAAGTACGCCGGCTCCGTCGCCTCCCTCGGCCTCCACAAGGGCGTCGCCCACATCTACGGCCGCAAGCTCAAGGGCTACCCCGCCTGGTTCATGCACCGCGCCTACCACCTCAGCCGCGTCCCCACCTTCAACCGCAAGATGCGCGTCCTCGCGGAATGGACCCTCTCAGGTCTTTTCAAGCGGGAGATCGTCTCCCTAGGCTCACTCGAACACCCCAGGGCAGAATTCGAACTCGCCGCAGGCGGCCACCGCAAGGAACACCCGCCGAACCCCGCCCCCAACCCCCCGCAGGACAGCCAGGGCTGACGTTGTCAGTGCGGTCGGCCACACTGGACGTGTGACCATAGGTGGGCTCACACCTGCACAGAGTGACAACGTCCAGTCAGCGACTCACCACGAGCGACACAGCGACCACTTGCGACACCACGAGGCTTGAACGCAGTGAACTTCACGCGCTGGAGCGCCCGGTTTCCCGGAACGCAGCGCCGCGCCGCCGCCCGGTCCGAACACGCCGCCGCCCAGGCCAAGCGGGGTGAAGGCTCCGTCCCGGCAGCCCGCGGCGGCCGCGCCGACCCCGGAACCGAGCGGTCCACGCCCGCCGCCGGTTCCCCCGCCGACCCCACGGTCTCCGGCACCGGCAGCGGCTCCGGCACCACCCCGGCCGTCGCCCCCACCCGCCGGCCCGCCGTCCTCGCCGCGGCGCCCTCCCCCGACGAACTCTCCGTCCGCGAGGTCCTCGGCCGGCTCCCCGCCCTGGTCGCCCTCGTCCACGGCCCCGAACACCGCGTCGCCTACGTCAACGACGCCTACACCAGCGGCTTCGGCACCCGCACCCCCGGCGGCCCCGCCCACCAGGCACTCCCCGAACTCGGCGAGCTCGGCCTCCTCCCGCTCCTCGACCAGGTCCAGCGCAGCGGAAAGCCCCGTACCGCCAAGAACCGCACCACACCGGGCGGCACCCACTCGTACACCGTCACCTGCACCCCGGTCGAGTTCCCCAAGACCGGCGGCACCGACAGCGACACGGACCCCCACCACACCGGCATCCTGATCCACCTCGCCGACGTCACCGACCACGCCGAAGCCGTCGAACGCCTCCGCGCCAGCGAACGCCGCCAGCGCGAAGCCGCCGTCACCCTCCAGCGCTCCCTCCTCCCACAGGAGCTCGAACAGCCCGACGACCTGCGCGTCGCCGCCACCTACCAGCCCGGCGGCACCGAAGCCGCCGTCGGCGGCGACTGGTACGACGTCATCACCCTCGGCGCCGGCCGCACCGCCCTCGTCATCGGCGACGTCATGGGCCGCGGAGTCCGCGCCGCCGCCGTCATGGGCCAGCTGCGCACCGCCGTCCGCGCGTACGCCCGCCTCGACCTCCCGCCCCACGAGGTCCTCCAGCTCCTCGACGGCCTCGCCGCCGAAATCGACGCCAGCCAGATCGCCACCTGCGTCTACGCCGTCCACGACCCCAACGAGGGCCTCCTCGCGTACGCCTCCGCGGGCCACCTCCCGATCCTGGTCCGCGACGAGGACGGCACCGTCCGCAGGGCCGCCGACCCCACCGGCCCGCCCCTCGGCACCGGTGGCTGGCTCCACACCTCCGGCACCATCGCCCTCGGCCCCGGATCCACCGCCGTCCTCTACACCGACGGCCTCGTCGAACGGCGCGGCGAGGACATCGACGAAGGCGTCGCCGCCCTGGAACGCGCCCTCTCCGGCGCCCAGGGCACCCCCGCCGTCATCTGCGACCGCCTCATGCGCGCGCTGGGCGTGGACGCCGACCACGACGACGACGTCGCCGTGATGGTCCTCCAGCAGCCCGCCCGCACCGGCGCGGACGCCGAGCTCTTCCACAACGCCGCCCTGGAACTCCTCGGCGGCATCGAGGCCGC
Source organism: Streptomyces sp. NPDC058525 (assembly GCF_042719495.1). Classification (NCBI taxonomy): domain Bacteria; kingdom Bacillati; phylum Actinomycetota; class Actinomycetes; order Kitasatosporales; family Streptomycetaceae; genus Streptomyces; species Streptomyces sp. NPDC058525. Next base: position 2,828 of record NZ_JBHXNP010000139.1, on the reverse strand, counting down.
ACCGCGCGCCCGCGCCTTCGCCCAGGGGGTGCTCACCTCCTGGCGCTTCCCCGTCGAGCTGTGCGACCTCGGCGTCCTGGCCGCCAGCGAGCTCGTCGCGAACTCCCTCCAGCACGGCACCCCGCCCATGCGCCTGCGGCTGCGCCGCACCGACCGCCGCCTGATCATCGAGGTCACCGACGGGGACGACCACCTCCCGCGCCGCCGCCGCGCCGAACCGGCCGACGAGACCGGCCGCGGCATCTCGATCGTCGCGACCATCGCCTCCTCCTGGGGCACCCGGCGCACCCCCGGCGGCGGCAAGGCCGTCTGGTGCGAGTTCGCACTGCCGGACAAGTAGCCGACCGGCACCCCGGACACACGGAAGGCCCCGATCCACCGGACCGGGGCCTTCCGTGCGTCTTCTCGTACGGGTCCTACGGGCGCTTACGCGTGCAGGGCCTCAGCGGCCACGGCCACGACGGGCGGAGCTGCCGAACCGGCCGCGACCGCCGGACCGCCCTGCGCCACGACCCGCGACAGCGACGGGTTGTCCTGCACCGGCGTCAGCTGCTTGCCGAGCCGCAGCGCCAGCCAGGCGATCCCGAGCGAGACCGCGATGAAGATCCCGATGTAGAGCATCGGAATCCCCGCACCCAGCGGCACACCGAGCGGCCCCAGCGCCAGCGCCATCTGCTTGACCAGCGCGAAGGCCGAGTTGTACTGGCCCACGGAGCCCTCCGGAGCCAGGTCCGCGACCAGCGGAGCCAGCGTCGGGGACAGCATGGCCTCGCCGATGCCGAAGAGCGCGTACGTGGTGATGAACGCGGCCGCGGCCATCATGGCGCTGCCGTGCCCCAGCCCCGAGAACCCGGCGATGACCCACGCCACGGTCCAGATCAGCCCGACCAGCGCGATCACGCGGGAGCGGCGACGCTTCTCGACGAGCCGGAGCACGACGAACTGCGCGACGACGATCGCACCGGTGTTGGCGGCCAGCGCGAAGCCGAGGGTGGAGGGGGAGATCCCGGCGGCCTCGGTACCGAAGGCGGCCAGACCCGACTCGAACTGTCCGTAGCAGGCGAAGAAGAGCACGAAGCCGAGCACGCACAGCTGCACCATGGCCTTGTGGCGCATGAGCCGCTTCCAGCCGCCGCCCGCCTGCGCCGAGCCCTTCGGCATGGCGTCCTTGAACCCTTGCACCTGCGGCATCCGCACGGAGGCGATGACCGCCGCCAGGACCAGGAACATCACGGCCTCGATGCCGAACAGCAGGGTGAAGCTGCCGGGCCGGGTCTCGTCGACGATCTGGCCGCCGATGAGCCCGCCGATGCCCAGCCCCAGGTTCTGCATGAAGAACTGGAGGGCGAAGGCTCGGGTCCGAGTGGCCGGGGTGGAGCACCACACGATCATGGTGGCCAGAGCCGGCTGCATCACGGCCTGCCCGGCGCCGAGCGCCAGGGCGGACAGCAGGATCGGCACCAGACCGGTGGACAGGCCCAGCGAGAGCGCGCCCACGGAGGCGGCGACCGCGGCGCCGATGACCACGGGTACGGGACCGCGTCGGTCGATGACCCGACCGGTGACGGGAAGCGCGACGAGAGCGCCCAGGGCGAACGCCACGAACGCGCTCGTGGCGGCCATGGAGCCCAGATCGCGCACCTGCGCCACATAGATGTAGAGGAACGGAACCGTGAAGCCGATGCCGAACGCGGTCAGCGCGTTCCCGGCCTGGATCCGCCGCATCGCGGCGCCCATCACCTTGGTCACTTCTCACCTGCCTTGATATCTGAAGCCTGAAGACTTCATACCTAAACTTCAAGCGTTAACAGTACACATCGAAGGAGTTAGATGCCAACGGGCTCATGCCATACTTCGAACCATGGGTGACACCCCCGACGGCACTACGCCCGTCCACGAGCCGAGCCTCGACGAGCAGATCGCCGTCTACCAGCGCGAGTTCCAGGACCTCGACCCCCAGGTCGAGAAGGTGGTCTCGGCCCTGAGCCGCCTGAACCGCCGCATGAACGTCGCGTACGGACGCCAGACCGCGGCCCTGGGCATCAGCAACGCGGAGTGGGAGGTCCTCAAGGCCCTCGTCATCTCCGGAGCCCCGTACCGGATGGGCCCGAGCGAGCTCGCGAAGCAGCTGGGCCTGACGCCGGCGGCGATGACCCACCGGATCGACCGCATGACGGCGGAAGGACTGGTCACGCGCGAGCGCGACGAGTCCAACCGGGTCCGCGTGATCGTGGAGCTCACCGACGAGGGCCGCAGCAAGTGGCTGGACGCGATGCGCGCGGCCACGGTCTTCGAGGAGGACCTCCTCCAGGACCTCTCCACGGCCGAACGCGGGGTGCTCGGCGACATGCTCGCCCGGCTGCTGGACCGTGTGGAGGGCCTCAGCCACCCGGCTGACCACCGGGGTTGACACAGCCTCCGAGGATCCGTAAGGTTCTTCGAGTTGTCCCAGAGCCGAAAGGTTTTGGCGTCAACAGATCCCGCCGCCTCGTTGCGGCACCCAACTCAGCACGATCTCCCACTGGGAACGAATTCGGCATGCCCGAGTTCATTTCCGAAGGCCGATTATGAATCGCCGGGGAAATCCACTAGAGTTCAGGAGTCGGAAGGGCCCAACAGCCCGGAAGGCAAACCCCGCTGACTGGGGGTCAGGCCCGAAAGAGTCTGATAGAGTCGGAAACGCAAGAACAGAACGAAAGCCCGGAGGAAAGCCCGAGAGGGTGAGTACAAAGAAAGCGTCCGTTCCTTGAGAACTCAACAGCGTGCCAAAAATCAACGCCAGAAGTTGATACCCCGTTCCACTTCGGTGGATCGAGGTTCCTTTGAAA
>NZ_JBHXNP010000138.1:0-20631 GCF_042719495.1 Streptomyces sp. NPDC058525 | reverse complement strand
GAGGCGCGGGGTCCGGGGCGGAGCCCCGATCTGTGAGCCCCGCCGGCGATTGAGGCGGCGGGGCCGCGGGGCCGAAGCCCAGCCTCAGCCCGGGCCACGGCTCCGACCCCGCAGCCCCCTCAGGCCCCGTCCGCCAGGAACCCCTCCACCCGCCCCGCGAACCACACCCCATCGTCCAGCCAGGGAAAATGCCCGGCGCCAGGCTGCACATCAACCACCCCCCGGGGAAACAGCGCCGCAAGCCCCGCCGCCAAGGCGGGCCGCGGATTGCCGTCCAACTCCCCGGCCAGCACCAGCACCTCACCCGCGACCCGCCGCAGCCCGGCCCGCGTGACGGCCGGATCGAAGGCCCCGGCCCCCGCATACGCGTCCGCCGCCTTCTCGTTCTGCTGCCGCGCGTTCGCCGCGCAATGCGCCCGCGCCGTCTCGTCCCAGCGCCCGTAGAACAGCGGAGCGGCCAGCTCCCAGTCCGCGTCGGAGCCGCCCCCGCCGTCCGCCAGGATCCGCCCGTAGGCCTCGATGGCCGAGTCGTACGGCTCGCGGCCCGCACGCAGCCGCGCGGCCTCCATCCGGTCCTCCGGAGTGACCGGCAGGTCCACCGCCCAGGCGGTCGGGGTGACGAGGACCATCCGGCGTATCCGCTCCGGACGGCCGGCCGCGTAGAGCTGGGCCAGATTGCCGCCTGCGGAGTGCGCGAGGAGGTCGACGCGCTCCAGCCCCAGGTGCACCCGGAGCGCCTCGACGTCGTCGACCTGGTGGTCGACGCGGTACGTCGACTCGTCCGCCGGGATCGCGGAGGCGCCCGTACCGCGCAGGTCTAGCAGGACGAGCCGGCGCCCGGCGGTCAGCCCGCCGAGGTCCCCCAGGTACTCCGAGGCGCGCATGGCGCCTCCCGGCAGGCAGATGAGCGGTTCGCCGTCGCCCCGGACGTGGTAGGCGAGTTCGGTCCCGTCGTAGGTGGTGAAGGTAGGCATGCGGGCCATCACATCAGACGATCACTCGTTCGAGTCATTGCCTTACCCCGCGCGGTGCTGGCAATCTACCGAATGATCGGTCGGGTGACTCAGGACGAGGTGACGGCAATGGCGGCGAACGAGAACCAGGATCTCCACGGCGCGGACGAGGGCGAGCGCCTCGGCGGCGACGAGCTGGCCGCCCTCCAGCTGTCGCGGCTGCGCGCGACCCTGCACCGCGTCTACGACCGGGTGCCCTTCTACCGGCAGGCCTTCGACAAGGCCGGAGTGCATCCCGACGACTGCCGCACCCTCGCGGACCTCGCCCTGTTCCCCTTCACCACCAAGACCGACCTGCGCGACCAGTACCCCTTCGGGATGTTCGCCGTGCCGCGCTCCGAGGTGCGCCGGATCCACGCGTCCAGCGGGACCACCGGGCGCCCCACGGTCGTCGGGTACACCGAGCGGGATCTGTCGACGTGGGCGGACGTCGTGGCCCGGTCCATACGGGCCGCCGGCGGCAGACCGGGGCAGGTCGTCCACATCGCCTACGGCTACGGACTGTTCACCGGCGGCCTCGGCGCCCACTACGGGGCCGAGCGCCTGGGCTGTACGGTCGTGCCCGCCTCGGGCGGGATGACCGACCGCCAGGTGCGGCTGATCCAGGACTTCCGGCCGGAGGTCATCATGGTGACCCCCTCGTACATGCTGACGCTGCTGGACGAGATGGAGCGCCAGGGCATAGACCCCCGCTCGACCTCGCTGCGCACGGGCATCTTCGGCGCGGAGCCGTGGACCGAGGAGATGCGCCGGGAGATCGAGGACCGGCTCGGCATCGACGCGGTGGACATCTACGGCCTGTCCGAGGTGATGGGTCCGGGCGTGGCGCAGGAGTTCGCGTCGGGCAAGGACGGGCTCCATATCTGGGAGGACCACTTCTACCCGGAGGTGGTCGATCCGCTGACGGGCGAGGTGCTGCCGGACGGGGAGCCGGGCGAGCTGGTGTTCACCTCCCTCACCAAGGAGGCCATGCCCGTGATCCGCTACCGCACCCGGGATCTGACGCGGCTACTGCCCGGCACCGCCCGGCCGGCCTTCCGCCGGATGGAGAAGATCACGGGCCGCAGCGACGACATGATCATCCTGCGCGGGGTGAACATGTACCCCACCCAGATCGAGGAGGTCCTGCTGCGGACGGAAGGTCTGGCCCCGCACTTCCAGCTGCGGCTGACGAAGGAGGGCCGGATGGACGCCCTGACCGTGCGGGTGGAGGCGCGCCGGGAGGCGGATGCCGCTCGGCGGGAGGCCGCGGCGGCCGCCGTGGTCCGGGCCGTCAAGGAGGGCATCGGGGTCTCCGTCCGGGTCGAGGTGGTCGAGCCGGAGACCCTGGAGCGCTCGGTGGGCAAGATCAAGCGGCTGGTGGACCTCCGGAACACGCCACAGGAGGACCGCAACGGCTGAAACCACCCCTTCGGGCCCAATTCGGAGCGGCGCCCGGGAGCCGTCGGAGCCGCCCGGGTAGTGCATACGGCGTGAACTCGTTCTTGCGGCAGCTCTACGACCGGCTCCAGGGCTCCCTCGCGGGGCTGGCCTGGAGCCGCGGCCGGGAAATGGAGCTGATGCACCGGGCGATGGGCTTCGCGGCCCTCGGGTTCCTCACGCTGGTGCCGCTGCTGGTGGTCGTGGCGGCCGCCGCACCCGGCAGCGGTTCGGGCTTCGGCCGGTGGCTCGGCCAGGCCCTCGGGGTGACGGAGTCCTCGCGCTCACGCGTCGAGATGCTGTTCGGCGCGGCGGACCTTGCGCTGGAACGGACCACGGCCTTCGGTCTGGCGGCCCTGGCCGTCTTCGGCCTGACCTTCGGCTCCGCCGTGCAGACCGGCTACGAGAAGGTCTGGGACGTGCCGACCGCGCGGTGGCACACCATGTGGCGACACGTCGTATGGCTCGCCCTGCTGGTCTGCTACCTCGCGCTGCTCGTCGGGATCCCGGCGCCCTCGAACGACGCCGCGGGCACCATCCTGGGCACGGCCGGCGACCTGCTCGGCACCTGCCTGTTCTTCGTCGCCTCGCAGCGGCTGCTGCTCGGCGGCCGGGTCCGATGGCGGGCCCTGGTGCCCGGGGCGGTGGCCACGAGCATCGGGCTGCTGGGGCTGCGCCTCTTCTCGCAGCTGGTGTTCTCCCCGCTGATCGCCTCCAACGCGGTGACGTACGGCCCGTTCGGCACGCTGCTGGTCGTTCAGTCCTGGCTGGTCGGCGTCGGGTTCGTGGTCTACGGCGGCGCCCTCGTCGGCCGCCTCGTCCACGAGCACCTCACGCTCCGCCGCCTCGAGCGCCGCGGCTACCTCCCCGCGGAAGAACCCCCTCCGCCCACCCCCCAGGACCTGGCCGGGCGCTGACGCGGCGGGGCCCGGCGGAGCCGGGGCCGGCGTGGATACCAAACGGGATGTTGACAGACCCTCAGGCAGCCTGCATGAGTGTGGGGGCACGGACGCACCGCCCGTCACACGGGCAACCTCGCTCATCCGCAGGCTACTTGGGAGGTACGTTGCTCCGCACCCGCCCGATACTCCGGCGCGTCGCCCTCACCGGCGCCGCGCTGCTCGCCACGACGGCCGCGATACCGCAGGCCGCCGCGGCCGCCGGGGACACAGGTCCGTCCGGCGGAGGTCTGTCCGCCGTCATCCGGTACACGGAGAACGGCATCCCGCACATACTCGCCCGCGACTACGCGCACCTCGGCTTCGGCACCGGCTGGGCCCAGGCCGCCGACCAGGTGTGCGTACTCGCCGACGGGTTCGTCACCGTCGCCGGTGAGCGCTCGCGCTGGTTCGGCCCCGAGGCCGCACCCGACGGCTCCCTGTCCTCCGCCACCCGGAACCTCACCAGCGACCTGTACTTCAAGGGCGTACGCGAGTCCGGCACCGTCGAGAAGCTGCTGGCCACCCCCGCCCCGGCCGGCCCCAGCAAGGACCTGCGCGAGCTGATGCGCGGCTGGGCCGCCGGATACAACGCGTGGCTGGCCCAGAACAAGATCACCGACCCCGCCTGCAAGGGCGCGGGCTGGGTCCGCCCGGTCACCGCCACCGACGTGGCCGCCCGCGGGTTCGCGGTCTCGGTCCTCGGCGGCCAGGGCCGCGGGATCGACGGCATCACGGCAGCCCAGCCGCCGGCGTCCGGCGGGGCCGGCGCGGGCGCCCGTACGACGGCGCCGCAGGAGACGGCGCCGCAGGAGACCGACCCGGCGGCCGCGGCCGAGGCGGCGCGGGAGTTCTTCGACACCACCCGCTACGACATGGGTTCCAACGCGGTCGCCTTCGCCGGTTCCACCACGGCCAACGGCAGCGGCCTGCTGCTGGGCAACCCCCACTACCCCTGGCAGGGCGGGCGGCGCTTCTGGCAGTCGCAGCAGACCATCCCGGGCAAGCTGAACGTCTCGGGCGGCTCCCTGCTCGGCACCACCGTGGTCAACATCGGCTTCAACGAGAAGGTGGCCTGGAGCCACACCGTGGCCACCGGCACACCCGTCAGCCTGCACCAGCTCACCCTCGATCCGGCCGACCCGACCGCCTACCTGGTCGACGGCGTGCCGGAGAGGATGACCGGGCGGACCGTCACCGTCCCGGTGGCGGGCGGCGATCCGGTGACCCGCACCCAGTGGTGGACCCGCTACGGACCGGTCGTCTCGAACCTCGGCCCGGGCCTTCCGCTGCCCTGGACGACCGGTACGGCGTACGCGCTGAACGATCCCAACGCGGCGAACCTGCGCGGCTCCGACACCGCGCTCGCCATGGGCAAGGCCCGCTCGGTGGGCGGGATCCAGGACGCCCTGCGGCGCACCCAGGGCCTGCCCTGGGTCAACACCGTGGCCGCCGACTCGGCGGGCGGCACCCTCTTCACCCAGTCCCAGGTCCTCCCCCGGATCACCGACGAGCTCGCGGCCCGCTGCTCCACCCCGCTGGGCCGGGCCACCTACCCGGCCTCCGGGCTGGCGGTCCTGGACGGGTCGCGCGGCGACTGCGCGCTCGGCTCGGACCCGGACGCCGTACAGCCGGGGGTGTTCGGGCCGGCCAAGGCGCCGACGCTGCGCGACGCCCCGTACGCCGAGAACTCCAACGACAGCGCCTGGCTGGCCAACGCGGACCGGCCGCTGACCGGCTACGAGCGGATCTGGGGCAACGTGGCCACCCCGCGCTCGCTGCGCACTCGCGGTGCGATCGAGGACGTCGCGGGGATGGCGGCGAAGGGCGGGCTGACCGTGGCCGACCTGCAGAAGCAGCAGTTCGCCAACCGGGCGCCGGCCGGTGACCTGGCGGCGGCGGACGCCGCGAAGGCCTGCGCCGCGCTGCCCGGCGGCCGGGCGACGGCGAGCGACGGCACGGCGGTGGACGTGTCGGCGGCCTGCGCGGTGCTGGCGGGCTGGGACCGTACGGCGGACAGCGGCAGCCGCGGCGCGCTGCTCTTCGACCGTTTCTGGCGCAGGCTGACGGCGACGACCCCGGCCAAGGACCTGTGGCTGGTGCCGTTCTCGGCGGCCGATCCGGTACGCACCCCCCGCACGCTCAACCAGGCGGCGCCCGGCATCGGGCGGGCCCTCGCGGACGCCGTGACGGAGCTGAAGGCGGCGGGGAGCGCGCTGGACGCGCCGCTGGGCGAGCACCAGTTCGTGGTCCGCGGCGGCGAGAAGCTGCCGGTGGGCGGCGGTACGGAGGCGCTCGGCGTCTGGAACAAGATCGAGGCGCCGTGGAACGCGGCGGCCGGCGGCTATCCGGAGGTGCTGCACGGCTCCAGCCACGTCCAGGCGGTCGGCTGGAACAGCGGCCACTGCCCGGTGGCGCGCACCCTGCTGACGTACAGCCAGTCGGCGAACCCGAACTCGCCGTACTACGCCGACCAGACCCGGATGTTCTCGCAGGAGCGCTGGGTGACCTCCCGGTTCTGCGAGCGGGACATCCTCACCTCGCCGAAGCTGAAGGTGGTGTGGCCGCGCGAGCGGGGGTGAGTCCGGGCCCCTTCCTGGCCGCGGCCCTCACGGGCTGACGGCCAGGAAGAGGTACGCGGCCAGCAGGACCAGGTGGACCCCGCCCTGGAGCAGGGTCGCGCGGCCCGGCGCGATGGTGAGGGCGCTGACCACGACGGTCAGGGCGAGCAGCACCATGTGGATCGGGGCGAGGCCCAGCATGAGCGGGCCGGAGAGCCAGATCGAGGCCAGCGCGATGGCCGGGATGGTCAGGCCGATGCTGGCGATGGCGGAGCCGTAGGCCAGGTTGAGGCTGGTCTGGACGCGGTCGCGGCGGGCGGCGCGGCCGGCGGCCAGCGTTTCGGGCGCCAGGACGAGCAGCGCGATGATCACACCGACGACGGCGTTCGGCAGGCCGGCCTTCGCCACGCCCTGCTCGATGGTCGGGGAGACGGCCTTGGCGTCGCCGACGACGGCGATGAGCGCGACGAGCAGCAGGCCGAGGCTGATGAGGGCGGCGCGGGCGGTGGGCGGCTCGGCGTGCTCGGCGTCGTCCGGGGCCGCGGGCGACACCGCGGGCGCGGCGGACGTGCCGGACGCGGCCGGCGCGGCGGACATGGCGGAGGTGGCGGAGGTGGCGGACATGGCGGACGCGGCAGACGCGGTGTCCCCGGGCGCGGCGGCCGCGGCGCGCGCGGTGTCCACGGGCAGGAAGTAGTCCCGGTGCCGCACCGTCTGGACGGCGACGAACAGCCCGTAGAGCGCGAGCGAGGCGACGGCCGCGAAGGCCAGCTGGGCGGTGGAGAACTCGGGACCGGGCTTGCTGGTGGTGAAGGTCGGCAGGACGAGGCTGAGGACGGCCAGGGTCGCGACGGTGGCCAGCGCCGCGCCGGAGCCCTCGGCGTTGAAGACGGCGACGCGGTTGCGCAGGGCTCCGACGAGCAGGGACAGGCCCACGATGCCGTTGCAGGTGATCATGACGGCGGCGAAGACCGTGTCCCGGGCCAGGGAGGAGGCCTTGTCGCCGCCGTCGGCCATCAGGGTGACGATGAGCGCCACTTCGATGACGGTGACGGCCACGGCGAGGACGAGCGAGCCGAAGGGTTCGCCGACGCGGTGGGCGACGACCTCGGCGTGGTGCACGGCCGCCAGCACCGCCCCCGCGAGGCAGAGGGAGACCAGGACCACCGCGAATCCGGGCAGGTCGCGTCCCCAGCTGAGGACGAGCGCGACGAGCGCCACCACGGGGACCAGGACGGTCCAGTCGGTCAGGGGTGATCTGCGCGTTGCCGTACTCATATCAGCCAACTTGCCAGATCTATCCCTTCAGTGCGTCGCAAGGCGCGCCTCGCGGGCTCTGACGTGGCCTTTCTCACGAGCTCTGCGGGGCCGGCGGCGGCCCGGAGAGCCGTCGACGGACGGCGGCGGCCGAGGTCCGACGCAAGATCGGCCGAAGAACGGCCGGCCCCTGACGACCGGTGGCAGATGGAATGCCGTCGATGCCGCCGATCGGGCGGTATGCGCCGTCGCCTCACCCCTCGGCGTCCACCGGTGCCGGGGTCGACGACCAGGAGATCCGCTGTGCGCCGCACATCCCGCTTGCGCACCGCCCTCCTCGCCCTGACCGCCGCACTGGCCGCGGCCGCGACCGCCGCCGCACCGGCCGGAGCCGCGCCCGTCACCGGTCCGGCCGCCCCCGGAGCCGCCCCCGCCGCGGCGGCCGCCGCCCACGACTCGCTGAACCGGCAGGCCGCCGAGTTCGGCTTCGCGGGATCGCAGTGCCGGGCTACACGGTCGAGGGCAGCACACGAGCCCGCGCGAGGGCACGGTCCCGCTGTACCACTGCGTCGTCCGCAAGGACGACTTCCTGTCGGGCGACGTCAACTGCGAGGGCCAGACCTACGTCTCCCGGCTCGGCTGGTTCTACCCCGGCCAGCCCGCGGACGTGGGGACCGGATGGGCTGGACCTTCACGGGCTGACCCGGCGCGAGCCGGACGTACGCGGTCCGGACCCGGGTGGTGTCGTACTCCCCCCGGGCCCGGACCGTCGCCGGTCACATCGCGCGCTCGTGGCCCTCCCAGTACGGGTCGCGCAGGCGGCGCTTGTACAGCTTGCCGTTCGGGTCGCGCGGCATCGTCTCGATGAAGTCGACCGTCTTGGGGCGCTTGTAGCCGGCGAGCTGCCGTTCGCAGTGGTGCAGGATCTCCGCGGCCAGGGCGTCGCCCGCCACGAAGCCCTCCGCCGGTTCGATGACCGCCTTGACCTCCTCGCCCCAGTCCGCGTGCGGGATGCCGAAGGCGGCGGCGTCGGCGACCGCCGGATGGGTGAGCAGGGCCGACTCGATCTCGGCCGGGTAGATGTTCACCCCGCCCGAGATGATCATGTCGATCTTGCGGTCGCGGAGGAAGAAGTAGCCCTCCTCGTCCAGCAGCCCCAGGTCGCCGACGGTGAAGAAGTCGCCGATGCGGTTCTTCTTCGTCTTGCCCTCGTCCTTGTGGTAGCTGAAGCCGCCGGTGTTCATCTTGATGTAGACGGTGCCGAGTTCGCCGGCGGGCAGCCGGTTGCCGTCGTCGTCGAAGACGGCGAGCTCGCTGATCGGCCAGGCCTTCCCCACGGTTCCCGGCTTCTTCAGCCAGTCCTCGGCGGTCGCGAAGGCACCGCCGCCCTCGCTCGCCGCGTAGTACTCCTCCACGCACCGGCCCCACCAGTCGATCATCGCCCGCTTGACGTGGTCGGGGCAGGGGGCGGCGCCGTGGATGGCGTGCCGCATCGAGGAGACGTCGTACGCGTCCTTCGTCTCCTGCGGGAGGGCGAGCAGCCGGTGGAACTGGGTCGGGACCATGTGGGTGTGCGTGCAGGCGTGCGCGTCGATCAGGCGCAGCATCTCCTGCGGGGTCCACTTGTCCATCAGCACCAGCGGGTGCCCGATGTGCAGGGCGGCGCCCGCGAACTGCAGGACGGCCGTGTGGTAGAGCGGCGAGCAGACCAGGTGGACGTTGCCGTCGAAGGGCCGGATGCCGAAGATGCCGAGGAAGCCGCCGAGGTACGTCTCCTCCGGGAGCTTGCCCGGCAGCGGGCGGCGGATGCCGCGCGGGCGGCCGGTGGTGCCGGAGGTGTAGTTCATGACCCAGCCGAGGGTGCGCTCCCCGGGCACCGTCGCGGGCCGTCCGTCCAGGAGTTCCCCGTACGGGCGGAAGCCCGGGACCGTGCCGACGGCGTAGCGGTGGCTCGCGGGCAGGGCGGCCTCGTCGGCCGCGGCGGTGGCGGCGTCGGCGAAGCGCTCGTGGGCGATGAGGACCTTGGCGCCCGAGTCGGAGACGATCCAGGCGATCTCGGGGCCGACGAGGTGGTGGTTGACGGGGACGAGGTAGAAGCCGGCCTGGGACGCGGCCAGGTAGGCGGTGAGGAACTCGACGCCGTTGGGGAGGACGACGGCGAAGACGTCCCCCTTCTCCAGGCCGGCGGCGCGCAGGCCGTGGACGAGGCGGTTGACGTCGGCGTGCAGCCGGCCGGCGCTCCATTCCTCGCCTTCGGGGGTGACGAGAACGGTGCGCTCCGGGTCTGCGGCGGCCTGCGCCCAGAAGCCGTTGGGGGGCTGGTCGGTCACACTGATCACGCCTCTCGGACTCGGCCGGCGATGCGGTTGACACGGTCGATGGCCCGCTCGAAGCCGGCCGTCAGGTCGTCGAAGACGGCCTGGACGCTGCGTTCTTCGTTCATCCGGCCGACGATCTGGCCGACGGGGGTGCCGAGGAGCGGCTGGACCTCGTACTTCTGGATCCGGGAGACGGCCTCGGCGACGAGCAGGCCCTGCAGGGGCATGGGGAGCGCGCCCGGGCCCTCCGGGTCGTCCCAGGCGTCGGTCCACTCGGTGCGCAGCTGGCGGGCGGGCTTGCCGGTGAGGGCGCGGGAGCGGACGGTGTCGCCGGAGCCCGCGGCGAGGAGCTTCTCGGTGAGGGCGCGGGAGTGGAGGTCGGCCTCGGTGGTGGTGAGCCACAGCGAGCCGAGCCAGGCGCCCTGGGCGCCGAGGGCGAGTCCGGCGGCGATCTGCTCTCCGCTGCCGATGCCGCCCGCGGCGAGGACCGGGAGCGGGGCGACGGCTTCGGCGATCTCGGGGACCAGGACCATGGTGGCGATGTCCCCGGTGTGGCCGCCGGCCTCATAGCCCTGGGCGACGACGATGTCGATGCCGGCTTCGGCGTGGCGGCGGGCGTGTTTGGCGCTGCCGGCGAGGGCGGCGACGAGCACGCCGTGGTCGTGGGCGCGCGCGATGACGTCGGCGGGCGGGGAACCCAGGGCGTTCGCCAGGAGTTTGATGGGGTAGTCGAAGGCGACGTCGAGCTGGTTGCGGGCGACCTGCTCCATCCAGCCGGTGATCCGCCAGCCGGAGGCCTCGCCCTCGGCGAGCTCGGGCACGTGGTGCTTGGCGAGGGTGTCGCGGACGAACTGGCGGTGTCCGGCCGGGATCATCGCCTCGATGTCGGCTTCGCTGATGCCGTCGACGGCCTTCTTGGCGGGCATGACCACGTCGAGGCCGTAGGGCTTGCCGTCGGTGCGCGCCTGCATCCAGTCGAGGTCGCGTTTGAGGTCGTCGGGCGCGGTGTAGCGGACCGCGCCGAGTACGCCGAAGCCGCCCGCCCGGGTGATCGCGGCGGCGACCGCCGGGAAGGGCGTGAAGCCGAAGATGGCGTGCTCGACTCCCAGTTTCTTGCTCAGCTCCGTCTCCATGGGCCGCAGGATGCCGCAGCCCGGCAGTCGAGGGAAGAGATTTTCTGATGCAGTGTCAGATTCTTTACGGGCCGGTCGGTGCGGAGGGTGGCCGCCGGGCGGGCAGATACCCACTAACGTGCGGCGCGGCGGGAGCGGCTCCCGGCCTCCCGGCACCTCCGCGTCACGGGCAGGACCGGCCCGCAGCAGCAGACCACGGGCCCGCCCCGGGGCATCTCCCGGCGGCAGCCGGGGGTTCGGAGGCACGGGTGTCCGGGGCGGAGCCCCGCGGAGCGGCGCGGCAGGCGAACTCGAACGGCGGACAGGAGGGCCGGGCATGGCAGCAGGTACGGGGGCCGACCGGGGGCCAGACGGAGGGGGGCGGACCACGGGCGGGCGAGGACACGCGCCCGGGGCGGCGCCCGGCCTGAGCCGGCGGCGGCTCGGCGCGCGGCTGCTCGCGCTCGGCGGGGTGCTCGTCCTGCACGCGGCGCTGCCCGGCAGCACGGGCGCGGCGGCGGGCAGTCCGGCCGAGCGGCGCGCGCTCCAAGGCCTGCGCCTGCGGTACGGATCGGCGCGCCAGGCCGGGCTGCTGGACCGGCATCTGGAAGGGGTGGCGGACGAGGCGCGCCGGTTCCTGGGCCCCTCCCCCGAACACCCCTACTACGCCGGTGCGGTGGTGCTGGCGGGCCGGGGCCGCACCATCGCCCTGCACCGCGCCATGGGCGACGCCGTGCGGTACGCGGACTACGACGGGCGGACCGACCGCGTACGCGAGTTCCCGGCGGCCGAGCGGATCGCGATGGCCGAGGACACCGTCTTCGACCTGGCCTCGCTGACGAAGCTGTTCACCTCCATCCTGGCCGTGCAGCAGATGGAGCGGGGACAGCTGGAGCTGGAGGCTCCGGTGCGCCGGTACCTGCCGCTGTTCACCGGGGGCGGCAAGGAGTCGATCACGGTCCGCCAGCTGCTCACGCACACCTCGGGGCTGCGCTCGTGGGCGCCCTTCTACCGGGAGTCCACGCACGAGGGACGGCTGAGGCTGCTGTGGTCGGTGCAGCCGCAGGAGACTCCGGGGACCGTCTACCGGTACTCCGACCTCAACCTGATCACCCTCCAGCTGCTCCTGGAACAGATCACCGGCCGCGCTCTGGACGTGCTGCTCCGCGACGAGATCACCGCTCCGCTCGGGATGCAGCGCACCCGGTACAACCCGCCGCGCTCCTGGCGCCGGGTCACGGCCGCCACCGAGGTGCAGCGCCCGCCCTGGTCCGGGCTGGACCGCGGGCTGGTGTGGGGCGAGGTGCACGACGAGAACGCGTACGCGCTGGGCGGGGTCGCGGGCCACGCGGGCGCCTTCGGCACGGCCTTCGACCTGGCCGTGCTCGCCCGCACCCTCCTCGACGGCGGGGTGTACGCGGGCCGGCGCATCCTGCGCTCCGCCTCCGTCGAACTGCTCTTCACCGACTACAACACCTCCTTCCCCGGCGACGACCACGGTCTGGGCTTCGAGCTCTACCAGCACTGGTACATGGGGGCGATGGCCACTCCGCACTCCGCCGGCCACACCGGCTTCACCGGCACCTCCCTCGTCCTCGACCCCTCCACCGACTCCTTCCTGATCCTGCTCGGCAACTCGGTGCACCCGGTCCGCACCTGGCGGGCCGGCAGCGCGCCCCGGGTCGCCGTCGGCAACCGCTTCGCCCGCGCCGTCCCGGTCCGCACGAAGCACGGCGGCCCGGCCTGGTTCTCGGGGATCACCCCCGGCGCCTCGGGCACCCTGACCCTGCCGCCGCTCACCCCGGCGACGGCCGCCGCCCGGCTGCGCTGCGCCGTCTGGTGGGACACGGTGCCCGGCGAGGGCGCCTTCCACCTGGAGGCCTCGCCCGACGGGGAGCACTGGGAGCCGCTGCCGTTCAGCACCCTGCGGTCCACCGGCGGCACCCCCGAGACCTGGCCCCGGGGCTCGGCGGGCGGCTGGTCCGGCCGGATCTGGCACCGCTTGGAGGCCCCCCTCACGGCGGCGTGGGCGGGCCGCGAGGTCCGGCTCCGCTTCCGCCACACCGCGACCGGGCGGTACGTGGGGCGCGGGGTCTACGTGGACCTCGTCCGGGTCGCGGAACCGGCCCGGCTCCTCTTCGCCGAGGACCGCCCCGCCGACGCCGCCCGCCTCGAGGCCGTCGGCTGGAGCAGATCGTCGGACTAGGCCGTCACGGCGGGGGTTCCAGGGATCAGGGCGACAGGGCCGCCGCGATCATCCGCCGGGTGGCGGAGGTCAGTTCGGTCAGGTCCGGCGCCGGGCGGGAGCGGGCGGAGGCTCCCGCCAGGCGGTCGTAGAGGAGCCCGTCGGCCCAGGCGACCAGCAGGTCGGCCGCCTCTTCGGGGCGTTCCGCGCCGAGCGCGGCGAGGACCGCCGCCGCCCGGGCCCGCGACCCCTGGCCCGCCCGGTGGAAGTCCGTCTCCAACTCCCGGTTGCGGGCCGCCTCCAGGCTGAGTTCGAAGCGGGCCAGCTGGCGTTCGCGGCCCGTCGTCAGCCAGCGGTACAGCAGCCCGGCGAGCGCCGCCGCGGCCGCCTCGCGGTCCGGCGGCCCGAGCGGCCCGGGCGGCCCGAGCGGCCCGGGCGGCGCCAACGGCCCGAGCGGCGCGAGCGGCAGCGGCGGCCCGTCCGCGTCCAGGTCCGCGAGGTCCAGCTCCGCCAGCCGCCCGTAGCAGGCGGCGATCAGCGCCGTGCGCGTACGGAAGTAGTACGAGGTGCTGCCCGCCGGCAGCCCCGCCGCCGCGTCGACCGCCCGGTGCGTCAGCGCCCGCAGGCCGCCCGCGGCGACGAGGCCGATCGCGCTGTCCGCGATGAGGGTTCTGCGGTCGGGGCCGCGGTCCGGGGTGGGCATGAGATCACTCTACAGATGTAGAGCGACCGCCCGGCGCGGAATGGCACCGTGCCCACAGGCGTTGCGATTCGTTGTTGAGGTTCGTTGACCGTTCAACACGAAGGCAGGCAGACCGCCATGACGACCGAGATCGACTGGGACCACCCGACCGACCCGAAGCCCGGAAGCTGGCAGCTCGACCACGTCAAGCAGTACGTGGGCTCCAACGGGGCCGAGGGCCAGTTCTGGAACGGCACCCAGACCCTGCTGCTCACCACCGTGGGCCGGGTCTCCGGCAACCCGGTGCGCACGCCCCTCATCTACGGCGAGGACAACGGCCGTTACCTCATCGTCGCCTCCAAGGGCGGCGACCCGGCGCACCCGCTGTGGTACCGGAACCTGACGGAGAACCCCGAGGTCCGCATCCAGGTCGGCCCCGAGATCATGCAGGGCAGGGCCCGTACCGCGACCCCCGAGGAGCGCGCCGCGTACTGGCCGGTGATGGTGAAGCACTGGCCCTCGTACGACGAATACCAGACCAAGACGAGCCGTGAGATCCCGATCGTCGTCATCGAGCCGGTCCGCGCCGCCGGGTAGGCGGCGGGGTCAGTGCCCGAGGACCGCCATCGCCGCGTTGTGCCCGGGTACCCCGCTGACCCCTCCGCCGCGCACCGCCCCCGCACCGCACAGCAGTACGTTGCGGTGGGCGGTCTCCACGCCCCACCGCCCCGAGTCCCCGTACGGCCAGGACAGGTCGCGGTGGAAGATGTGGCCGCCGGGCAGCCGCAGTTCGCGCTCCAGGTCCAGCGGGGTCTTCGCCTCGATGCACGGACGGCCGTCCGCGTCGAAGGCGAGGCAGTCGGTGAGCGGTTCGGCCAGGTGCGCGTCGAGCTGGGCGAGGGTGGCGGTCAGCAGCACCTCGCGGGCCTGCCGGTTGTCGTGGCCGAACAGCCGGGCCGGGGTGTGCAGGCCGAACAGGGTGAGCGTCTGGTAGCCCTGCTCCACCAGCTCCGGCCCCAGGATCGTCGGGTCGGTCAGCGAATGGCAGTAGATCTCGGACGGCGGTACGGAGGGCAGCTCCCCGGCCGCGGCCTCGGCGTGGGCCCTGGCCAGTTCGGCGTAGCCCTCGGCGATGTGGAAGGTGCCGCCGAAGGCCTCGCGCGGATCGACGGCGCCGTCCCGCAGCCGGGGCAGCCGCCGCAGCAGCATGTTCACCTTGAGCTGGGCGCCCTCGGGCGCGGGCTCCACGGGTGCCTCGCCGAGCAGTTCGGAGAGCGCCCTCGGGGAGGCGTTGACCAGGACCGTGCGGCCGACGGCCCGCCCCTCCCCCGACGCCGTGCGGAAGACCACCTCGGCCGGCCCCGTGCCGTCCGTGTCGATCCGCAGCACCTCGTGCCCGGCGGCGATCTCCGCCCCGGCCGCCCGCGCCGCGTCGGCCAGGGCGTCGGTGAGCGCGCCCATGCCGCCGACGGGCACGTCCCAGTCACCGGTGCCGCCGCCGATCACGTGGTAGAGGAAGCAGCGGTTCTGCGCCAGCGAGGGGTCGTGCGCGTCCGCGAAGGTGCCGATCAGCCCGTCGGTCAGGACCACGCCGCGCACCAGGTCGTCGGTGAAGTGCCGCTCCACCGCCGCCCCGAGGGGCTCCTCGAACAGCATCCGCCAGGCCGCCTCGTCGTCGATCCGGGCGCGCAGGGCCTCGCGGGTCGGCAGCGGTTCGGTCAGGGTCGGGAAGACCTTCCCGGCGACCCGGCCGGTGGTCGCGTAGAAGGCGCGCCAGCTCTCGTACTCCCGGTCCGAGCCGGTCAGCCGGGCGAAGGACGCGCGGGTGCGCTCCTCCCCGCCGCCGACGAGGAGCCCGCCGGGGCGGCCGTCGCGCTGGGTGGGCGTGTACGAGGAGACCGTGCGCTTGCGGACGGCGAACCGCAGCCCCAGATCGCGCACGATCTTGGCGGGGAGCAGGGAGACGAGGTACGAGTAGCGCGAGAGGCGAGCGTCGACCCCGGCGAAGGGGCGGGTGGAGACGGCCGCCCCGCCGGTGTGGTCCAGCCGTTCGAGGACCAGCACCGATCTGCCCGCCCGGGCCAGGTAGGCGGCGGCGACCAGGCCGTTGTGGCCGCCGCCCACGATCACCGCGTCGTAGATGTCGTGTCCGAATCCGCTGGAGCCCCGCATGGCTGTCATGGCTCTTGGTAACACACCTGGCCCAGCCGCTCCAGACAGTAGGCCTCGTCGGCATGGGCGAGGGCGGTGTCGGGATGCTCGTCACCCAGGGCCCGCTCGCGGATCCCGGCCAGGTCCCGGTAGATGGGCAGCGCCTCGTCCCAGCGGCCCAGCCGGCCCAGGCCCGCGGCGAGTTCGCGGCGGCTGACCAGGGTGTCCGGGTGCTCGGCGCCCAGCACCGAGGCCCGTGCGGCGCCCACCTCGCGGGCCTCGGCCACCGCCTCCTCCCAGCGCTCCAGGCGGCCCAGGTTGACGCCGAGGACGTGGCGGGCGCGCAGGGTCTCGGGGTCGGCGGCCCCGTACGCGCGGGTGCGGTCGCGGACCAGGGCCCGGAACAGGTCGAGGGCCTGGCCGCTGTTCCCGGTGCGGCCGAGCGCGATGCCGACCTCGTAGCGCGCGGCCAGGGTGTCGGGGTGGTCCCGGCCGAGCACCCCCTCCCGTACGGCGGCCACCTCGCGGAAGGCGTCCAGGGCCTCCTGCCAGCGCTCCAGCCGGCCGAGCGCGTACGCGACCTCGTAGCGGGTCAGCAGGGTGTCCGCGTGCTCGGCTCCGAGGACGACCGCCCGGTCGGCGGCGACCGCGGCGGCGGTGGCGTGGGCCTCCGCAAAGCGGCCCAGCGCGCCGAGGGCGCAGGCCAGGTTGTGGCGGCAGCGCAGGGTGTCGGGGTGGAGCGGGCCGGCGGTGCGCTCGCGGGCGACGAGCACCGCGCGGTAGATCGCGTACGCCTCCGCGTGCCGCCCGAGCCTGCCCAGTTCGTACGCCGCCTCCTGGCGCGCGGCGAGCGTGTCGGCATGGTCCGGGCCGAGCACCCGCGCGCGGCCCTCGGCCACGGCTTCGTACACGGCGAGGGCCTCCTCGGGGCGGCCGGCCCGGCTGAGGGCGAAGGCCCGGGTGTGGCCGGCCGCGAGGGCGCCGGGGCCGCCCTCGCGCGGGCCGGGGAGGCGCGGAGCCCCGTACGGGGCGGTGATGCGGGGGTCCTCGGTGGGCGCGGGACGGCCGATCCGCTGCGCGCCGCTCGGGCGCGGGGCCGTCCAGGCGCCGGTGAGCACGGCCCACTCGCCGCTCGCGGGGCGGGCCTCGATCCCGGCCTTGCGCCCGGCGGTCATCCCACGGGCCCAGGCCGGGAGCGGGGCCTGGGCGCCGGGCAGCCCGCCCGGGCCGAGGCGTGCCTCGACGAGCCTGCGGTGCAGGTGGCGGGCGTCGCCGGGGCGGTCCTCGGGGCGCTTGGCGAGGAGGTCCAGAACCACCCGTTCGAAGTAGTCGGGAAGTTCGGGGCGGTGCTCGCGCAGCGGGACGGGAGCGGTGTCGCGGTGGCCGACCAGCACGGACCAGGAGTCGCCGAGGTCGAAGGGCGGCGCGCCGGTGGCGATCTCGTAGAGGACGCAGCCGAGGGAGTAGAGGTCGCTGCGGTGGTCGACCTCGCCGCCCGCGATCTGCTCGGGCGACATGTAGTGCGGGGTGCCCATGGCCATGCCGCCGCCGGTGAGCTTGGCGGTGAAGCCGATGTCGTGGGCGAGGCGGGCGATGCCGAAGTCGCAGATCTTCACGGTGCCGTCGGTGAGCCGCATGATGTTGGCCGGCTTGAGGTCGCGGTGGACGACGCCCTGGTCGTGGGTGTAGCCGAGGGCGGCGGCCATCTGCTCCGCGATGTCGACGACCACCTCGACGGGCAGCGGGCGGGTCTCGTTGTCGTCCAGGAGCTGGCTGAGGTTGCGGCCTTCGAGGAGCTCCATGACGAGGTAGAGGGGGCCGCCGGCGGCGCTGTCGTCGCCGAAGTCGTGGACGACGGTGACGCCCCGGTGCTGGAGGGAGGCGGCGACGCGCGCCTCGCGGCGGAACCGCTCGCGCAGCACCTGGGTGAAGTGGGCGTCCTGCTCCGCACCGATCGGTTTGAGACACTTCACGGCGACCTGTCGGCCCAGCGATTCGTCCCGGGCCCGCCACACCTCGCCCATGCCGCCGCGACCGATCAGGTCGAGCGACCGGTAACGGCCCTGGATCAGTCTGGACTCCGCCATGTCTTGAAGTCGCCCCCGTTGTCGTGCCTCGCCCTCCCCGGCCGGTCCAGTATGGCCGCTGATGTACGCAGTGTGTACGGGGAGGGGCGACTCCCGGGGCCCATGCGACGCATCGCCTTCAAGATGTGACCTGGGGGCAGCTTCCAGCGCAGACCTGCGGGAATGCTGCGCAGCACGTGCCCGGTGAGGCGCAGGCGACGGGTGATGCTGCGGGGTGCGGGTGCCGGGCGTCCGTAGAGCTGGTGCGCCCAGCCGGGGAGGGAGCCGTAGGCGAGTCCGGCGAGCGGACGCCACAGCAGGTTTCGGCCAGGGACGAGGAGCGGGTGGACGGGCGGGCCGCGCAGGAAGTCGTCCACGGCGCGTGCGTCGGGTCCGGCGGCGAGTTCGGGGCGGACCTTCTCGAAGTACGCGGCGAGCTGTGCGGTGTCGGCGGGGACGGCGGCCGGGTCCAGTCCGACGAGGCGGGCGTTCACCCGGTTCTCGTCGACGTAGCGGTCGGCCTGGGCGGGGGTGAGGCGGACGCCGGAGCGGCGCAGGACGTGCAGGAAGCTGTCGATCTGGGCGCAGTGGATCCAGAGCAGCAGGGCGGGTTCGTCGACGGGGAAGCGCTCGCCGGTGTCCGGGTCGGTGGCGGAGAGCTTGCGGTGGATGGCACGGACGCGGGCCCCGGCGCGTTCGGCGTCCTCGGCGGTGCCGTAGGTGAGCGTGCCGACGAAGTCGGCGGTGCGCAGCAGCCGCCCCCAGGCGTCGCGCCGGAAGTCGCTGTTCTCCATGACCCCGCGGACGGCGCGCGGGTGCAGGGCCTGGAGGTAGAGGGCCCGGACGCCGGCGATCCACATCACCGGGTCTCCGTGGCACTGCCAGGTGACGGACTCCGGGCCGTACAGCCCCGGGTCGGGGGCGGCCGCGCTGTTTCCCATCCCGGTACCTCCCTGGTGCCAGCGTACGGGGGCCGCGGGCGGCGCGGCCAGGAGGCGGGGCGGGTGTTCGGCGGAAGCCGTAGCGGGTCGGGACCCGGGCCGCAGCCCGGTGTCCGCCGGCGGTCAGGGCTGGTCGTACCAGGCGAAGGCCGAGATGCGCCAGCCGTCCGGGGTGCGGACGAACTGGATGGTCTTGGTCCCGCCCCCCTCGAAGGGCTCGCCGTCCAGGATCCCGGACTTGCGGTACGTGCCGAACCGGGAGGCGATGTAGCCCGCGATCTCGGTGCGTTCGGAGGTCTCCCACTCGGCGAACTCGAGGAGCCGGCCGTCCGCGAGCAGCCGCAGGCGGGGCTCGATGAACTCGTCCACCGTGTAGACGGTGAACTCCGGGCCCGTGTTGACGATCACGCCGCCCGGTACGACGAGCCGCCGGATCCGCTCCACGTCGGCGGTCTTGCCGCCCCGGTTGTCGAAGGCGCCGAAGAACTCGGCGGTCACCGTGTCGATCTCGTCCTTGGGCATGGCATGACGGTAACACCCGGGCCGGTTGCGGGAGTTCCCGGAGGGCCCTCCCGCAACGCCCGGCCCGTCAGCGGCGGACCCGGGGCATGCCGAGGCCGATCCAGGAGATGATCTCGCGCTGGATCTCGTTGTTGCCGCCGCCGAAGGTGAAGATGACGGCGCTGCGGTAGCCGCGTTCGAGTTCGCCGTGCAGGACCGCCCCGGCGGAGCCGTCCTTGAGGGAGCCCGCCGCGCCCACGACCTCCATCAGCCAGGCGTAGGCGTCGCGGCGGGCCTCGGAGCCGTAGACCTTGACCGCGGAGGCGTCCTGGGGGGTGAGGGTGCCGGACTGGACGGCGTTCACCATCTGCCAGTTGAGCAGCTTCATCGCGTCGAGCCGGGCGTGGGTGCGGGCGAGGCGGCCGCGGACCCAGGACAGGTCGATGACCCGGCGTCCGTCGGCGAGCTTGGTCTCGGCGGCCCAGCGCTGGACGTCGTGCAGGGCCCGGATGGCCATCGTGCCGTGGGCGGCGAGGGTGACGCGCTCGTGGTTGAGCTGGTTGGTGATCAGGCGCCAGCCCTTGTTCTCCTGGCCTACGCGGCGGGTGGCGGGGACGCGGATGTTCTCGTAGTAGCTGGCGGTGGTGTCGTGCGAGGCGAGCGTGTTGATGAGGGTGCAGGAGTAGCCGGGGTCGGCGGTCGGCACCAGAAGCATGGTGATGCCCTTGTGGGCGGGGGCCTGCGGGTCGGTGCGCACCGCGAGCCAGACCCAGTCGGCGGTGTCGCCGTTGGTGGTCCAGATCTTCTGCCCGTTCACCACGTAGGTGCCGGTCTCCTCGTCGCCCTCGCGGACCGCCTTGCACTTGAGCGCGGCGAGGTCGGTGCCGGCGTCGGGCTCGCTGTAGCCGATGGCGAAGTCGATCTCGCCGGCGAGGATCTTCGGCAGGAAGTAGGCCTTCTGCTCGTCGGTGCCGAACTGCATGATGGTCGGCCCGACGGTGTTGAGGGCCATCAGGGGCAGCGGTACGACGGCCTGCGCCGCCTCGTCGAAGAAGATGAACTGGTCCATCGGCGACATCCCGCGGCCGCCGTACTCCTTCGGCCAGCCGACCCCGAGCCATCCGTCGGCCCCGAGCCGGCGGATGGTCTCGCGGTAGAAGCGCTTCTGCGCGGCCGGGTCCTCGT
Source organism: Streptomyces sp. NPDC058525 (assembly GCF_042719495.1). NCBI lineage: Bacteria > Bacillati > Actinomycetota > Actinomycetes > Kitasatosporales > Streptomycetaceae > Streptomyces > Streptomyces sp. NPDC058525. Next base: position 302 of record NZ_JBHXNP010000138.1, on the reverse strand, counting down.
AGCGGGCGTAGACGTCCTCGGGCACCAGGTCGGCGAAGTAGGCGCGCAGCTCGGTGCGCAACTGCTGCTGCTCAGGCGTGTATTCGAGGTGCACGGCCCCTCCGGGTGTCTCGCGGTCCAGCCGGTCGCTGTGTGGCGGCGGTCAGATTAGAACCAGTTCCAGAAATTCGGAAGGGGCGCGGGAGGGCGGGGCGTGCGGGCGGGGGCGCTAGGTCGTCTCTTTCGGATCTTGCCGGTTAAGCCCGCGTCGTCTGGCGCCGTGCATCGCAAGGCGGAGGGGCGCCCGAGTACTGGACGTACTT
>NZ_JBHXNP010000137.1:0-20742 GCF_042719495.1 Streptomyces sp. NPDC058525 | reverse complement strand
GTGCTGGAGGAGCCCCCGGCGGCCGCCGTGCCGTCGGGCGCCGCGGCCCCCCCCCCCCGGGGGCGCCCCGGCGCCCCCGGGGCCGCGGGCGCCGGGGGCGCGGCCGCCCGCCCCCCCGACCGCGTCGGCGCGATCCTCCTGATCGAGACCCTCAACAAGCCCGAGTCGCCGCTCTACCCCCTGGTGAGCGCCCCGGCCGGCATCGAGGTGGTCGACAAGGTCAACGAGGCCACCGGCCTCGGGAACGCCAAGTTCCTGCTCGACCTGTACCACCTGGCGATGAACGACGAGGACCTCTCCGAGGTCATCGAAAAGTACGCCGCCAAGACCGGGCACGTCCAGATCGCCGACAAGCCCGGCCGAGGTGCCCCCGGCACCGGCGAGCTGCCCCTCGAGGAGCTGCTCGACCAGCTGAAGAAGGCCGGATACGAGGGCTACGTAGGCCTGGAGTACAAGGCCGCCGACGCCGCCGCCTCCTTCGCCTGGCTGCCCGCCGAGGCCCGCGCCGCCCAGTAGGCGGACGAAGTCCGGGCGATCAGCCAGGCACCACACGCACTTTTCGTACAAAGCATTAAGAGAAGGATCCTCGTCATGAGCAACCTCCCCAAGATTGCCTGGATCGGCCTCGGAATCATGGGCTCCCCCATGGCCGAGAACCTCCTGAAGGCCGGCTACTCGGTCACCGGTTTCACCCTGGAGCAGGACAAGCTGGACCGCCTGGCCGCCGCCGGCGGTGCCGCGGCCGGCTCGATCGCCGAGGCCGTCAAGGACGCCGACGTCATCATCACGATGGTGCCCGCCTCCCCGCAGGTCGAGGCCATCTCCTACGGTGAGAACGGCATCCTCGAGAACGCCAAGTCCGGCGCCCTGATCGTGGACATGTCCTCGATCACCCCGCAGACCTCGATCGACCTGGCGAAGAACGCCGCCGAGAAGGGCATCCGCGTCCTGGACGCCCCGGTGTCCGGCGGCGAGGCCGGCGCCATCGAAGCCGTCCTGTCGATCATGGTGGGTGGCGAGCAGGCCGACTTCGACGCGGCCCTCCCGATCCTCGAGGCGCTGGGCAAGACCATCGTCCTGTGCGGTCCGCACGGCTCCGGCCAGACGGTGAAGGCCGCCAACCAGCTCATCGTCGCGGTGAACATCCAGGCGTGCGCCGAGGCCGTCGTCTTCCTCGAGAAGTCCGGCGTGAACCTCCAGGCCGCCCTGGACGTCCTGGGCGGCGGTCTGGCCGGCTCCACGGTCCTGACCCGCAAGAAGGACAACTTCCTGAACCGCGACTTCAAGCCCGGTTTCCGGATCGACCTGCACCACAAGGACATGGGCATCGTCACCGACGCCGCCCGCAACGTCGGTGCCGCCCTCCCGGTCGGCGCGGTCGTCGCCCAGCTGGTCGCCTCGCTGCGCGCCCAGGGTGACGGCGGCCTGGACCACTCGGCCCTGCTCCGCGCCGTCGAGCGTCTCTCCGGCGCCGAGATCTAAGCGGCCGAGCACCCTCCCCCCTTCACCGGGGGCCTGAGTTTCCGGATGGCGCCGGTGCTGACACCTGTCCTGTCGCGCCCAAGTGCCGGCGCCGTCCGGATCACCTCCCTTCAACTTCGTTCAACAAACTGTTGACGTTTAGTTCTCGCCGAAATTAGGCTGTTCCGCATGACGGAAGACGCTTTCCGTCAGCAGTTACCCGTACGGAAGGTCACCATGTCGAAGCGCACGCTGACGACCGAGTCCGGCGCCCCGGTCGCCGACAATCAGAACTCCGCCACCGCCGGCGTCGGTGGCCCGCTCCTGGTCCAGGACCAGCAGCTGCTCGAGAAGCTTGCCCGCTTCAACCGGGAGCGCATCCCGGAGCGCGTGGTGCACGCCCGCGGCTCGGCCGCGTACGGCTACTTCGAGGTGACCGACGACGTCACCGCGTACACCAGCGCCGCGTTCCTGAACACGGTCGGCAAGAAGACCGAGACCTTCCTGCGCTTCTCCACCGTCGCCGACTCGCTGGGCGGCGCGGACGCGGTCCGCGACCCGCGCGGCTTCGCGCTCAAGTTCTACACCGAAGAGGGCAACTACGACCTCGTCGGCAACAACACCCCGGTGTTCTTCATCAAGGACCCGATCAAGTTCCCCGACTTCATCCACTCCCAGAAGCGCGACCCCTTCACGGGCAAGCAGGAGCCGGACAACGTCTGGGACTTCTGGGCGCACGCCCCCGAGGCGACGCACCAGATCACCTGGCTGATGGGTGACCGCGGCATCCCGGCGTCCTACCGCCACATGAACGGCTACGGCTCCCACACGTACCAGTGGACCAACGCCCAGGGCGAGGCCTTCTTCGTCAAGTACCACTTCAAGACGAACCAGGGCATCCGCTGCCTGTCGGGCGAGCAGGCCGCCGAGATCGTCGGCTCGGACGCGAACTCGCACCAGACCGACCTGCTCCAGGCCATCGAGCGCGGTGTGAACCCCTCGTGGACCCTGTACGTGCAGATCATGCCCGCCGCCGAGGCCGCGGACTACCGCTTCAACCCGTTCGACCTCACCAAGGTGTGGCCGCACAGCGACTACCCGCTGCAGCGCGTGGGCCGCCTGGTCCTCGACCGCAACCCGGACAACGTCTTCGCCGAGGTCGAGCAGTCCGCCTTCTCCCCGAACAACTTCGTCCCGGGCATCACCGCCTCGCCGGACAAGATGCTCCAGGGCCGCCTCTTCGCATACGCCGACGCCCAGCGCTACCGCCTCGGTGTGAACCACACCCTGCTGCCGGTGAACGCCCCCAAGGCGACGAAGGCCGACAACTACGGCCGCGACGGCGTCATGGCGCTGCGCAACGGCTCGCGCCACGACAAGAACTACGAGCCCAACTCGTACCAGGGTCCGGCCGAGACCGGTCTGGCGCTCGGCGCCCCGAAGGCCGTCTCCGGCTACACGGGCACCCACGAGGCCCCGGCCCACACCAAGGACGACGACTTCTTCCAGGCCGGTGAGCTCTACCGCCTGATGTCGGAGGCCGAGAAGCAGCGTCTGGTGGCGAACATCGCCGGCGGCCTGTCGCAGGTCACCCTCGAGGACGTCATCGAGAAGAACCTGGCTCACTTCCACGCCGCCGACGCCGACTACGGCAAGCGCGTCGAGGAGGCCGTCCGCGCCCTGCGCGACGCCTGAGCCACACAGCTGTACCGGGGGCCTGACGGGAGGTCAGGCCCCGGGTGCTGAGCCCGACCCGCGGACCCGGATGAGGGGTGGTACGCGGCGAGGGCAGGACGAGGACCGTGGCGAGCGTGCGAGCCAGTGCGGTGGTAATGGGTTCCGAGGCCCGTCTCTTGACCTGAGGGAGACGAAGCCGGAGTTCTCGTCGCCCGCACGCCACGGTCCCAGCCACTCCTCTCCCGTACGGGGGCTGCGCACAGAGCCCCCTGCACGGGACGAACGAGGAGCCTCCTACTCCGCCCGGCGGTGCGAACGTCCTGTCGCGCCAGCCTCGCTCCGTCGGGCGGTAACCAACCAGAGCGCCGAGTCACGGACGGTCCCGTGACTCGGCGCTTTGCCGTTCCCGCGCGGTGCCGTTCCAGCGCGGTGCCGTTCCCGTGCGGTGCCGTTCCCGCGCGCCGTCGGGCTGCCGGCGCTCACCGCCTGCGCGGTACGGAGTCCAGCAGCAGCCGGGTGTACTCGTGCCGCGGGGCCGCGAGCACCGAGCCGGTCGGGCCCGTCTCCACCACACGGCCCGCCCGCATCACGACGAGCTCGTCCGTCACCGCCCGTACGACGCCCAGGTCGTGGGTGATGAAGAGGTACGCCACCTCCGTGGCCGCCCGGATCTCGGCCAGCAGGTTGAGGATCTGGGCCTGCACCGAGACGTCCAGCGCCGCCACCGCCTCGTCCAGCACCAGGACGGCCGGCTCCACGGCCAGGGCCCGGGCGATGGCCACGCGCTGGCGCTGGCCGCCGGAGAGCTCGCGCGGCCGGGCCGCCGCCTCCCGCTCCCCCAGGCCCACCTGGTCCAGCAGTTCACGGACCCGCGGGCGCGGATCCCGGCCGGGGAAGTGCAGCCTCAGGGTCTCCCGGAGCACCTCGCCCGCCGTGACCCTGGGGTCCAGCGAGAGCAGCGGGTCCTGGAAGACCAGCTGGACCTCCCGGGCCCGGCGCAGGCGCGCCGCCCGGCCCTTCGCGGCCGGCTCGCGCACCCGGCCCCGTACGAGGACCTCGCCCGCGTCGGCGCGCTCCAGGCCCGTCACGATCCGGGCCGTGGTGGTCTTGCCCGAACCGGACCCGCCGACGATGCCCAGCGCCCCGCCCGCCGGGACGCTGAAGGACACGTCGTCCACCGCGCTCAGATCCTCGTACGCACGGCAGAGTCCGCGCACTTCGAGTACCTCGGTCATGACGGCAGCTCCGCGTGGTGACAGGCCACGCCCGCGCGCGGAGCCGGGAGCTCCCGGCCGCACAGGTCGGTGGCGCGGGGGCATCGGGGGGCGAAGGCGCAGCCGGTGACGGCGGTGCGCAGGTCCGGTGGGCGGCCCGGGAGGGCGGGCAGCGGGCCGGGCGGGGAGTCGAGGCGGGGGGTCGCTTCGAGCAGCGCCCGCGTATAGGGGTGCCGAGGGTTCTCGAAGACGGCGGCGGCCGGGCCGGTTTCGACGATCCGGCCCGCGTACATGACGTACACCCGGTCGCTGATGGCCGCGGCGAGTTCCAGGTCGTGGGTGACGAAGAGCAGCCCGCAGCCCTCGCGTGCGCGCAGGCGGGCGAGCAGGGTCACGATCTCGGCCTGGGTGACGGTGTCGAGGGCGGTGGTGGGTTCGTCGGCGAGCAGGAGCCGCGGGCCCGGCAGCAGGGCGGCGGCGATCATGACGCGTTGCAGCATCCCTCCGGAGAGCTCGTGGGGGTACTGGCGCAGGACACGGGCCGGGAGGCCCACCGCGTCGAGGAGCCCGGGCAGGGCTTCGGCGCGCGCGGTGCCGCGTACGGTCTCGGTGAGGAAGTCGCCGAGCCTGCGCAGGGGGTTCATCGCCGACCGGGGGTCCTGGAAGATCATCGAGACGGTGCTGGAGCGGAGGGCGCGCAGCCGGTCGGCGCGCAGGGCCAGGACGTCCTGTCCGGTCACCCTGACCGTGCCGGAGACCTCCGCGCCGGCCGGCAGCAGGCCGAGCGCCGCCCGGGAGGTCAGGGACTTGCCGGAGCCTGACTCGCCGACGAGGGCGACGGTCTCGCCTGACCGGACCCTCAGGTTCACTCCGGCGAGGACGGGCCGGGCGTGGCCGGGCAGGGCGAGCCGGAGGTCCACCGCCTCCAGTACGGGGTCGTGCACCGGGTCGTGCACGGGCTCAGGCTCGGGGGCTTTCACGTGGTCGTTCACGTGGTCGTTCACCGGGGCGTTCACGTGGTTCTCCCTGCGACCCGGTCGGCGAGGCGCTCCCCGACGACGTTGAAGGCCACGACGGTGAGGATCACCGCGAGGCAGGGGGCGAGCGCGGAGAGCGGGGCCCCTTCGAGGATGGCGGCCTGGCCGTCGTTGATCATGGCTCCCCAGTCGGGGGTGAGGGGCGGCACGCCGAGGCCGAGGAAGGACAGGGCGGCCAGGTCGAGCAGGGCGTAGCCGAAGGTGACGGTGGCCTGCGCGAGGACCACGGGGGCGATGTTCGGGATCAGGTGGCGTAGGCAGATCCACGGGCCGGAGAAGCCCTGCACCCGGTAGGCGGCCAGGTACGGCTTGCCCGTCTCGGCCAGGGCGAGGCTGCGTGCGAGCCGGCTGACGAAGGGGGTGTAGGCGAGGGAGAGCGCGATGACGGGGGCGATCAGCCCGCGGCCGTAGAGGGAGACGAGCAGCATCGCGAGGAGCAGGCCGGGGAAGGCGAGCAGGAGTTCGGTGCTGCGGGAGAGCAGGGTGTCGAGCGCGCCGCCGCGCCAGGCGGCGGCGACCCCGATCACCACGCCGAGCACGGTGGACAGGGCGACGACGCACAGCGGGCCGAGGAGGGAGGTGCGGGCTCCGGCGATCAGCCGCGAGAGGGTGTCGCGGCCGCCGATGTCCCCGCCGAGGAGCAGGTCGGGCGAGGGGTTCGCCAGGGAGACGCCGAAGTCGACGGCGTTGGGGTCGTGCGGGGCGAGCCAGGGCGCGAAGAGGGCGACCAGGACGACGAGGCCGGCGAAGGCGAGGCTCGCGCGGTGCAGCCAGGAGCCCTGGGTGCGCGGTCTCTTGCGGGCCTCGGCGGCCGGCCGGAGCAGGAGGGCGGTCATGTGGTGCTCCTCGCGCCGAGGCGGACCCGGGGGTCGATGAGGGGGTGGACCAGGTCGACGGCGAGGTTGACCAGGACGAAGAGGGCGATGGTCAGCAGGGAGATGGCCTGGACGACGGGGAAGTCCTTCACGGTCACGGACTTCGCGAGGAACTCGCCGAGCCCGCCGAGGCCGAAGGCGGACTCCACGAGGATCGTGCAGACCATCAGCCCGGACAGGGTGAGCCCGGCCTGGGTGAGGACGGGGCTGAGCGCGCCGCGCAGCACGTGGCGGCGGACGAGGGTGCGCTCGGGGACGCCCCGGCTTCGGGCGACGGTCACGTGGTCGAGGGCGAACTGCTCCAGCAGGGCCGCCCGGGTCACCCGGGCGAGGACGCCGATGAAGGGCAGCGCGAGCGCGACGGAGGGCAGGGCGAGGTGGTGGAGGGTGTCGAGGAAGCCGTCGCCGCTGCCGAGCACGGGGAACCAGCCGAGCCGTACCGAGAACAGCGACAGCAGCAGGATCGCGGCGATGAAGGACGGGGTGGCGACGGCGGCCGAGGTGGCGACGAGGACGGCCTGGTCGGTGCGGCCGCCGCGGACGGCGCCCAGCAGGCCGAGCAGCAGTCCCCCGACGAGCACCAGGAAGGCTGATATTCCGATCAGGGCGAGGGTGACGGGGACGCGTGCGGCGACGAGGTCCAGGACGTCGCTGCGGTACTGGACGGAGGTGCCGAGGTCGCCGGTGACGGCTCCGGCCAGCCATGTGACGTGCTGGACGAGGAAGGGGTCGTCGAGGTGGTACTGCTCGCGGATCGCGGCCAGCGCCTGGGGGTTGGCCCCGCGGCCGCCGAGCAGGAAGGTCTCGGGGCGGCCGGGGGCGAGGCGGACGGAGGCGTATACGAGGAAGGAGGCGGCGAGCAGGGTGGCGAGGAGTTCGCCGAACCGTCTGAGCAGGAAGCGGATCACGCCGGAGGCGCCGGTGCCGGTCACGGTGCCCCCACTTCGGCCGCCCAGGGGGCGTACATGTACGAGATGGTCGTCGGGGCCCCGGTGATGCGCCGGCCCAGGTAGACGCTGCCGGGGTATTCGGCGACCGGCAGGCACAGGGCCTCGTCGGCGGCCAGCCGGGCGAGCCCAGCGGTGAGCAGGGCGCGCTTGGCCGGGTCGTACTCGGCGGTCGCCTCGTCGGCGAGGGCGTCGTAGGCGGGTGAGCTGTAGCCCGCGTAGTTCTCGAACTGGCCGGTGCGGAAGTTGCCGTACATGCTCAGCGGGTCGGTGACCGACAGGTAGTAGGTGTAGGGGAAGAGGTCGAACCCCTTGCGGGCCTCGGGGTCGGAGAACAGTGCGGTGAAGGCGTCGGGGGCGACCGTGCGGATCTCGACGTCGAGGCCGATGCGGCGGCCGGCGTCCTGCACGGCGGTGGCGAGGAGGGCGACGTCGGGGCCGAGCGGGCTGGAGGCGACGGTGACCTTGCGGCCGCGGGCGCCCGCTTCGTCGATCAGGCGTCTGGCCCGGTCCAGGTCCCGCTGTACGGGGGGAAGGGCGGCGAGCCGGTCGGCGACCTGCTCCGGCGGGGCGCCGCGCCAGGTCTCCTTGACGACGAGGGAGCTGGTGGGGGTGGCGGCTCCGCGCATGGCGCCCTTGGCGAAGCCCTCGCGGTCGAGGGCGAGCATCAGTGCGCGGCGTACGCGGACGTCGGCGAGGGTGCCGCCGAGGTCGGCGACGGCGAGGTTGACGGTGGTGAGGCTCTCGCCGGAGTAGAGGCGGCCGTTGTCGGCGGCGCGCAGGCGGGACATGGACTCCGGGGGGACCGCGAAGGAGCCGTCGACCTCGCCGGTGAGCAGGGCGTTGGTGCGGGCGGCGGAGTCGGGGAGGAAGGCGAAGGTGACGTGGCCGGCCTTGGCGCGCTTGCCCCAGTAGCCGTCGAAGCGGTCCAGGCGCAGGGAGGCACCCTGTTCCCACTCCCCCAGCCGGAAGGGGCCGGTGCAGTCGAGGCCGCCGTCGGCGGTGCCGAAGGCCTTGCCCTGTTCCTCCATGGTGGCGGCCCGGGCCACGGTGCCCGCGGAGTTGGCCATGGCCTGGGGGAACAGCGCGTCGGCGGTGGTGAGGCGGACGGTGATCTGGAGCGGGCCGGTCTTCTCCACGGACGCGACGTTGCGGAAGTCCTCGACCCAGTACGAGCCGAGCTCGGGGTCGAGGTGGCGGTTCAGGCTGGCGACGGCGTCGTCGGCGGTGAGCGTGGCGCCACTGTGGAAGCGCACGTCGGGGCGCAGGTCGTAGACCCAGGTGGTGGGGTCGGTCTGGGTGGCCTTCTCGGCGAGCCCGGGTTCGAGGGTGAGCTGCGGGGTCCACCGCATGAGGGATTCGCAGACGTTGGAGAGGACGGTGTTCTGCGGGTAGTCGAAGGCGTAGAGGTAGTCGAGGACGGGCGGTTCGGCGTACAGGGCCCAGGTGAACCCGTCGATGTCACCGCGGGCGGGGGGTGTCGCGGCGGAGAGGTGGAGGGCGGCGGGGCCGGGGCCGCCGGCCGGGGCCGCGCAGCCCGCGCCCGTGAGCATCAGGGCGAGGGCCGCGGCGGCCGGGCCGGCCAGGCGGCGGCTGCGGGAGGGGATCGGCATGCACGCTCCCTACGGGGTGAGGGGTTCGGTGAGCTGCCCGTACAGCTCGGGGCGACGGGTCTGCAGCAGGCCGAACTCCAGCCAGTCGCGGCGCTGGTCGAGGTCGAGGTCGGCGACGAGGACGGCGGGCCGGTCGCGGGGGGCCCGGAGCATGACTCGCCCGTAGGGGTCGGAGATGAAGGAGGAGCCGTAGAAGGTGGAGCCGCCCTCGGTGCCGACGCGGTTGGGCACGATCATGAAGAGCGCGTTGGCGAGGCCGTTCGCGGAGATGGCGTGCTCCCACATGGGGCGGGTGTCGAAGTCCGGCAGGTCCACCTCGGAGCCGATGGCGGTGGGGTGGACGAGGATCTCGGCGCCGTGCAGGGCGTAGGCGCGGGCGAGTTCGGGGAACCACTCGTCCCAGCAGGTGGGGAAGCCGAAGTGGACGCCCTGGTGGGCGACGACCGGGAATCCGCTGTCGCCGGGCCGGAAGCACAGGTCCTCGCGGTAGCCGGGGAAGGCGGGGATGTGGTTCTTGCGGGTGCGGGCGATCAGCTTGCCGTCGGGGTCCACGCAGACGGCCGTGTTGTAGCCGAGGCCGCCGTCCTCGGCGCGCTCGTAGAGCGAGGCGTGCACGGTGATGCCGAGGCCGGTGGCGAGCTCGGCGGCCAGCCGGACGGTGGGGCCGTCCTCCAGGTCCTCGAGGTGGCGGGCGGCGCCGTGTGCCATGGGGTCGTCGGTGGTGCAGAAGTACGGGCTGCGGGTCAGTTCGGGGAGGCAGACCATCGTGGCGCCTTCGCCGGCGGCCAGGGCGACGCCCTTGCGCAGCCGGTCGTCATGCTCGTTCCCGTCGGCGTACCAGCGCATCTGGACCAGCCCGACGCGCAGCGGGGGCCGTTCGGCGGGCTCGGTGCGGGCCGGGGAGCCGAGCGGGGAGCCGTAGGAGGTGAGCAGTTCGTACGAGGTCACGCGCGGGCCGCCTTCGGAAGCTGCTGGGTGATGCAGTGGATCCCGCCGCCGCCGTACGCGAGGACCGGGGTGGGTACGCCGACGACCTTGCGGCCGGGGAGGGCGGCGGCGAGGACGGCGAGGGCCTCGGCGTCGCTGGTGGAATCGGGGTCGCCGCCGACGGGGACGACGCAACCGCCGTTGGGGAGGTAGAAGTTGAGGTAGCCGACCTCGACGGGGGTGCCCGCGACCTCGCCGTGGGTGGTCTGCGGGAGCGGGACGATCTCCAGGGCGCGGCCCTTGGCGTCGGTGGAGGCCTCCAGGACGGCGAGGTTGGCGCGCATCCGGGCGTGGTCGGGGTGGGCGGGGTCGTCGGGGAGGGAGACGACGACCTTGGCGGGGCCGACGTAGGCGGCGACTCCGTCGACGTGGCCGTCGGTCTCGGTGTCCTCCAGGCCGCCGTAGGGCAGCCAGATGACCTTCTCGACGCCGAGGCGGCGCTTGAGCTCGTCCTCGATCCCGGCGCGGTCCATGCGCGGGTTCCGGTTGGGGTGCAGCAGGCACTGCTCGGTGGTGATGAGGGTGCCTTCGCCGTCGACGGTGATCGCGCCGCCTTCGAGGATCATCGAGGAGTGGACCCGGGGGGTGCCGAGCCGGTCCAGGAGGAGGCCGGCGAGCTTGTCGTCGGCGGTCCAGGGGTAGTGCTTCTCGCCCCAGGCGTTGAAGCGGAAGTCGACGCCGACGCGGTCGCCGTTCTCGTCGTGGGCGAAGATCGGGCCCGAGTCGCGCACCCAGGAGTCGTCGGCGGGCAGCTCGATGACCTCGATGCCGGCGTCGGCTCCGCAGGCCTCGGCGGCCTCCGCGGCCCGGCCGGGCGCGGCGATCATGATGACGGGCTCGAAGTCGGCGATGGCCCGGGCGACGGCCGCGTACTCGCGTTTGGCCGCCTCGAAGGCCGGCCCCCACAGTTCGGCGCGGGTCGGCCAGACCATCAGACAGGCGTCGTGCTCGGTCCACTCGGCGGGCATGATCGGACTCACTTGGTGCTCCCTGGTTGCTGGCGATCCTGACTGAAAATTCAGTCAGGATCGCAGAGACTGAAAATCAAGTCAGGATCTCGGATGGGAGCTATCGTGGGACCTGACTGAAAGCTCAGTCAAGGGGTATCCGACCGAAAGGTGCGAGCAAGAGTGGCCGACCGGCAGTCGTTGATCTTGGAAGCAGCCGTACGCGTGATCGCCCGCAGTGGCGTCAGAGGGCTGCGCGTCGAGGAGCTCGCCACCGAGGCGGGCGTATCCACCGCGCTGATCTACTACCACTTCAAGGACCGGGCCGGCCTGGTCCAGCGCACCCTGGCCTTCATCAGCGACCGCGCCACCGGCTACACCGACGAGGCCCTGAAGGACACCGAGGACGCCCGCGCGGCCCTGCTCCAGCTGCTGCTGAGCGAGCTCCAGGACATGCCCCGGGTCCGCGAGAACAGCACCGCCTGGGGCGAGTTGCGGGCCAGCGCCATCTTCGACGCCGACCTGCGCGAACCCCTGGCCGAGTCCACCCATTCCTGGTCACAGGACACCGCGGACGCCATCTCGGACGCCCAGGCGGCCGGCCTCGCCGACCTGCGCGTCGAGCCCCTGGACGCCGCCGAGCGGCTCACCGCCCTGGTCGAAGGGCTCAGCGAGCGCTGGCTGAGCGGCTCCCTCACCCTGGAGCGCGCCCGCGAGCTGCTGACCGGCGCGGTGGACGCGGAGCTCGGGCCGCGCCCGTAGGACACCTCGGCCGCGGGGTGCCGGCGGCATCGGCGCGTCGGCGACGCCGCCGATGCCGCCGACGCGTCGGCCGGCAGGGGCCGCCTCCCCCGGATACGGAACGACCCCCGCCCCTCCTGACGGAGGGACGGGGGTCGCCGCGTACTGCTGACGTACCGATCAGACCTTGAGGGCCTTGATCGCGGTCGGGGCGTGGCCCGGCTCGGTCGCGAGCTCTTCGAACTCGGTGACGTCGCTCATGTCGACCGTCTTGCTCATCGAGATGTTGGTGACGCGCTCCAGGATGGCCTCGACGACGACCGGGACCTGGAACTCCTGGGCCAGCTTCTTGGCCTGCTCGAAGGCGGCGCCCAGCTCGTTCGGGTCGGTGACGCGGATGGCCTTGACACCCAGGCCCTCGGCGACCTTGACGTGGTCGACGCCGTAGACGCCCAGCTCCGGGGTGTTGATGTTCTCGAACTCGAGGTTGACCTCGAAGTTGATGCCCAGGCCGCCCTGCGCCTGACGGATCAGACCCAGGTAGGCGTTGTTCACGAGGACGTGGACGTAGGGGACCTTGTGCTGCGCGGCGACCGCGAGCTCCTCGATCATGAACTGGAAGTCGTAGTCGCCGGAGAGGGCGACGATCGGGGTGTCGGGGTCCGCGGTGGCGGCACCGATCGCGGCCGGGATGGTCCAGCCGAGCGGGCCGGCCTGGCCGCAGTTGATCCAGTGGCGCGGCTTGAAGACGTGCAGCATCTGCGCGCCGGCGATCTGGGAGAGGCCGATGGTGGTGACGTAACGCGTCTCCGGGCCGAAGGCCTTGTTCATCTCCTCGTAGACGCGCTGCGGCTTCATCGGGATGTTGTCGAAGTGCGTGCGGCGCTGGAGGGTGGCCTTGCGCTCCTGGCCCGAAGCGGCCCAGGCGGAGAAGTCCGGGAGCTTGCCCTCGGCCTTGAGCTCCTTGGCGACCTCGATGAAGAGCTCCAGGGCGGCCTTGGCGTCGGAGGCGATGCCGAAGTCCGGCGCGAAGATCTTGCCGATCTGGGTGGGCTCGATGTCGACGTGGACGAACTTGCGGTCGCCGAGGTACGCGTCGAGGTTGTAGCCGGTGTGACGGTTGGCCCAGCGGTTGCCGATGCCGAGGACGAAGTCCGACTCCAGGAAGGTCGCGTTGCCGTAGCGGTGCGAGGTCTGGACGCCGACCATGCCCGCGCTCAGCTCGTGGTCGTCGGGGATGACGCCCCAGCCCATCAGCGTGGAGATGACCGGGACGCCGGTCAGCTCGGCGAACTCGACCAGCAGGTCGGAGGCGTCGGCGTTGATGATGCCGCCACCGGCGACGATCAGCGGGCGCTCGGACTCCAGCAGGAACTGGATCGCCTTGACGGCCTGCGCGCGGGACGCCTGCGGCTTGTAGACCGGCAGCGGCTGGTAGGTCTCCGGGTCGAACTCGATCTCGGTCAGCTGGACGTCGATCGGGAGGTCGATCAGGACCGGGCCCGGACGGCCGGAGCGCATCAGGTGGAAGGCCTCCTGGAACACGCCGGGAACCTGCGCGGCCTCCAGGACGGTCGTGGCCTTCTTGGTGACCGGCTTGGCGATCGAGGCGATGTCGACGGCCTGGAAGTCCTCCTTGTGGAGCTTCGAGACCGGCGCCTGACCGGTGATGCACAGGATCGGGATCGAGTCCGCGATCGCCGAGTACAGGCCGGTGATCATGTCGGTGCCGGCGGGGCCGGACGTACCGATGCACACACCGATGTTGCCCGCCTTGGCACGCGTGTAGCCCTCGGCCATGTGGGACGCGCCCTCGACGTGGCGGGCCAGCGTGTGGTTGATGCCGCCCACGTTCTTGAGCTCGCGGTAGAACGGGTTGATCGCAGCGCCGGGCACGCCGAAGGCTTGCGAAACGCCCTCGAGCTTGAGGATCTCCACTGCAGCGGCGGCGGCTGTCATACGGGGCATCGAGTTCTCCTGCGGGTCCGACGGTCAGGCTTTTCCGTAATCCGGAAGTTTTGTTCTGCTATACGGAACAAGCTAAGCGGCGGCTTCCCCGACGTCAAGGCGGTAGCGGACCCGGATGGCACCAAAAGCCGCATCGCGCTCGGCGACTTGCACAAATGGCGGGTGTTGTCGCCCCGACCGTCGCGCGTGGTGGAGCATGGACCTACGCACAGCGACGGAGGGGGTCCAGGTCTCATGGCGGAAGCGGTACCGGTGCGCTGCCCGGCGTGCCTGCGCGAGAACGGCTACACCGTCCCGGTCTACCCCTGTGCCTGCGGGAGCCCGGTCCATCCCCCGCTGGACCTCTCCGTGCCGCCGGACCCGCTGACCCATCGGACCTGGTCGGAGGGCTGGGTGGCGGTGCGCTGCGCGTCCTGCGGGCGGGAGAGCGAGTGGCCGCAGCCCGAGGTGGGGTGCGCGTCCTGCGGCACGGTGGTGCGGATCGCGGTGCACCCCGTACATCCGGAGCCCGCGGCGAACCCGTCCGGGACGCGGCCCGGCGGCGGCTCGCGCGGGGACCAGGGGGCCGGCCAGAACCCACGGCCCGGTTCGCGGGCGGGCGGCAGGCCCGGCGAAACGACGGGCGGAACGACGGACGGGACGCCGGACGGGACGCCGGACGGGACGCCGGACGGGAGGACGGGCGGGAGGACGGGCGGGACGCCCGGTGCGGCGGCCGCTGACGGTTCCGCTGCGGGATCCGCCTCGGGATCCGATCGAGCGTCTGGTTCGAAGGCCGGTCCGCGCTCGGGCTCGGGCTCCGATCAGCGGTCCGGGGACCGCCGTGAAGGGCCGCGCGACCCGTCCGCGGCGGAGCCGCCGGCGGCGGCCACGCCGGTGCCGCGCCCCGCGTTCCGGCCGGTCACCATCCGTACGACCCGCGACGCGGTGGCCACCGCCGCGCTGTACCTGCGCTGGCTCGGCTTCCAGGACGTGCGCCAGCCCGACGGCCGCCCGATCCCCTCCGCGGCCGTGGACCTGCGGGCCCCGGGGCTGGTGGCACAGGTGGATCCGACCACCGCACCGGCCGGGCTGCGGGCGGTGGAATGCGTCTGGCTGAACGGACTCACGGCGTCCGCGACCAGCGTCTACTTCTCCCTCGCCGGGTACACGGAGGACGCCCGCACCCGCGCGGACGATCTGGGCATACCCCTGTTCGTCATGGACCTCACGGGCATGCCCCAGCCGGTCAACGACCCGGCGGACGCACTGGTCGGCACGGGCGCCTAGCGCGGCGCCCGGCCCGGCCGGGCGCGGCGGGCATCACCTACGCTCGGAGGCGTTATCCGCTTCCTGCCAGGAGAGCCCGATGAGCCTGTACGACATCCCGCTGACCACCCTGTCCGACGAGCCCACCAGCCTCGGCGCCCACAAGGGCAAGGCGATCCTGCTGGTGAACACCGCCTCGCAGTGCGGGCTCACCCCGCAGTACTCGGGCCTCGCCCGGCTGCAGTTCAAGTACGAGGAGAAGGGTTTCACCGTCATCGGCGTGCCCTGCAACCAGTTCGGCGAGCAGGAGCCCGGCAACGCCGAGGACATCCAGACCTTCTGCGCGGCCGGCTTCGGGGTCACCTTCCCGATGCTGGAGAAGTCCGAGGTCAACGGCGAGCACCGGCACCCCCTCTACCAGGAGCTGGTGAAGACCCCGGACGCCGAGGGCGAGGCGGGGGACATTCAGTGGAACTTCGAGAAGTTTCTGATCTCCCCCGCCGGCGAGGTCGTGGCGCGCTTCCGCCCGCGCACCGAGCCCGAGTCCCCCGAGGTCATCGCCGCGATCGAGGCGCACCTGCCCGCCTGAGGCCCACGAAGCCGGCGGGTGCCGTCGCCGGCGGTCCTTCGCCATCGGTCCTTCGCCATCGGCGGCTCCGGTCGCCCTCGCGCGCCCGTCAGTCGAGGTCGGCCTCGTCGTACTCCCCCGGCGCGCCGGCCGCGGTGAGCTCCCGCAGCTCCACCCGGCGGATCTTGCCGGACACGGTCTTGGGGAGCTCGCCGAACTCGATGCGGCGGATCCGCTTGTACGGGGACAGCACCGCGCGGGAGTGCTCGAACAGGGCCCGGGCCGTCTCCGGCCCGGGCTCCCAGCCCGCGGCGAGGGTGACGTACGCCTTCGGCACGGCGAGCCGCAGCGCGTCCGGGGCGGGGACGACGGCCGCCTCGGCGACGGCCTCGTGCTCCAGCAGCGCGCTCTCCAGCTCGAACGGGCTGATCTTGTAGTCCGAGGCCTTGAAGACGTCGTCGGAGCGCCCGACGTACGTGAGGTAGCCGTCGGCGTCGCGCGAGGCGATGTCGCCCGTGCGGTAGAGCCCGTCCGCCATGGCCTCGGCGGTGCGCTCCGGGTCGTCGCGGTAGCCGGTGGTGACGCCGGCGGGCTTGACCCGCAGGTCCACGCAGAGCTCGCCCTCGTCGGGGGACTCCTTGCCGGTGACCGGGTCCAGCAGGACGATCTCGTAGCCGGGCGCGGGACGGCCCATGGAGCCGGGTTTGACGGGCACGCCGGGGAAGTTGCCGACCTGGAGGGTGGTCTCGGTCTGGCCGAACCCGTCCCGGATGGTGACGCCCCAGGCCTGGCGGACCTTCTCGATGACCTCCGGGTTGAGCGGCTCGCCCGCGGCGACGGCCTCGCGCGGCGGGTTGGCGAGCCGGGTGAGGTCGGACTGGATGAGCATCCGCCACACGGTGGGCGGTGCGCAGAAGGTGGTCACGCCGTGCCGGTCCATCTCGTCCATCAGCCGCTCGGCGTCGAAGCGGGTGTAGTTGTGGACGAAGACGGTGGCCCCGGCGTTCCAGGGGGCGAAGAGGTTGGACCAGGCGTGCTTGGCCCAGCCGGGCGAGGCGATGTTGAGATGGACGTCGCCGGGGCGCAGCCCGAGCCAGTACATGGTGGAGAGGTGCCCGATGGGGTACGAGGCGTGCGTGTGCTCCACGAGCTTGGGGCGGTCCGTGGTGCCGGAGGTGAAGTACAGCATCAGCGGGTCGGTGGCGAGGGTCTCGCCGTCGGGCGTGAAGGCGCCCGGGGCGGCGTATGCGGCGTCGTCCATGCCGGCGAGCCGGCGCCAGCCTGCGGGGACCTCGGGTCCGGCGGCGATCCGGGTGTAGGTGCCGGGGACGTCCTCGAACTTGCCGGTGTCCGCGGCCCGCGCGATGACGTGCCGTACCTGGCCGCGCTCGATGCGGTCGCGCAGGTCGGCCGCGCCGAGCAGCGGGGTGGCGGGGATGACGACGGCGCGCAGTTTCATCGCGCCGAGCATGACCTCCCACAGCTCGCGCTGGTTGCCGAGCATGACGAGGACCCGGTCGCCGGCCGCGACGCCCTGCTCGCGCAGCCAGGCGGCGGCCGCGTCGGACCGTACGGACAGCTCCTGGAAGGAGAGGGCGCGGCTGCTGCCGTCCTCCTCGACGATGCGCAGGGCGTCGGCGGTGTTCCCGGCGGCGATGTGGTCGAACCAGTCCAGCGCCCAGTTGAACCGGTGGGGGCGGGGCCAGCTGAATCCGGCGCGGGCGCCGTCGTAGTCGCCGCGGCGCTCCAGCAGGAAGTCCCGCGCGGCCAGGAACTGGGCGGTTGCGGTGCTCTCGGTGTGCGGGCCGCTCTCGGTGTTCGGGCTGCTCTCGGTGTTCGGGCTGCTCTCGGTGTTCGGGCTGCTCTCGGTCGTCATGCCAGGCATCGTGCCGCGTGGGGTGCGCGGACCACCAGCGGCGCGTCAGCCGTGGATTGACGCGAAGCGTACGGAACCGCGAACCGAATCCTCGGTGCCGTCGCTGCCGTGGACTCCGCCCATCACGGCGAGCATCTCCTCCCCCTCGGCGACGATCTCCTCCTTCCGCTCCGCCGACATCTCCTCGAAGAGCTGCACGGTGAGGGTGTTCCCGTCCTGCTTCCAGAGACCGGCGAGGAAGCCGTCGACGAGCAGGGTGCAGTGCGACTGGTTGCCCGTCCAGGTGCGGCCCTTGATCTCGGGGGCGACCACGCGGGTGCGGTCGGCGTGCGAGAGGAGCAGATTGTCGAATTCGGGGAGGAAGCGGGGCGGGGCCGGGGTGTCCGCGTCGGGGCGGGGCGCGTCGGGCAGGTCGAAGAGCTCGACGCCGTTCCCGTCCCGGAAGACGGCCAGGCCGGGGCGCAGCCGTTCGAAGGCCTCGCGCAGCCGGGTCAGGCCGGCCCACACCTGCATGTCCTTCACGGAGGCGGGGCCGAAGGCGGCGAGGTAGCGCAGGACGACGTCGTCCACGGGCTGCGCCGCACCGGCGGTCCGCCCGAGCCAGTTCTCGACGGTGGTCAGCCGGACCTGGCCGCTGCGCCCCCACACGCCCCGCGGAGTGACCTGGACCAGCGGGAGCCGGCAGCGGGCGGCGACGGAGAGGGACTGCGGGTCGGCCGCGGGCCATTCCTTGAGCAGTTCTTCGCGGAGCTCGGCCATGGTGCGCGGTTCGGTGTCGACGAAGGCGCGGGCGAGCTCGGCCAGCCGGTCCAGGTCCACTCCGGCGAGTCCCTTGCGGAAGTAGTTCACCTCGCGGTCGCGGGCGGGCTGGACCAGGGGCCGCAGGGTCAGGGCGTCGTCGGCGGTGTGCGTGTGGATGGTCGACCGCATGGTGACCATCCGGACCACCTGCCGGGACTCCATCAGCCCGGCCAGCCCGGCGGGACGGAAGCCGGCGAGGCGGGCGTGGAGCTGGAAGTAGGGCGGCTTCACGTTCTGCGCCTGCAGCCCGAGGAGGTGCCCGACGGCGTCCCGCGCGGACATCTCGGCGCGGCTCAGCAGGAGCTGTCGGGCGAGCGTGGCGCGGTTGAGGGCGCGGTTGTCGAGCACGGGATGCGATGTCCTGGAGGCCATGACAGCAAACTAGCCCCCCTTGCGGACACCTACTGTCCGCAACTCCTCACCCCCTGCGCCCGGCGCGGCGGGGGTGCGCGCCCGGCTCGGCGGGGGCCCGCGTCGGGACTGCGGGCGGCAAACACCCACGATCGCCCCCTGTTCCAGATCGCCCGTATATCCTGCACCTTGCCCGTAAACAGACGTTCGACCGGGAGCAGACCTGCGATGTCGGAGCGCCCAGACCGCCGCCCCTCGCCTCCGCCCGCCGGAAAGCGCGCGGGATGGCGTCGCCCCGCTTCCCCGCCCGCCACTCCCCCGGCGGGACCCCCGGCCGCCCCCCAGCCGGCGCCGTCCGCCGCCGCGCCCCCGAACCACCGCAGCGTGATCGACTCGGCCGTCTACCGCGACGGCCGCCGCATCGCCTCCCCCGCCACCCTGGCGGAGACCTTCCGGCAGCTGCGCGAAGAGCCCGACGGGATGGCCTGGATCGGCCTGCACCGCCCGACCGAACCCGAACTCCACTCCCTGGCCGCCGAGTTCAACCTCCACGAACTGGCCGTGGAGGACGCCCTGGAAGCCCACCAGCGCCCCAAGCTGGAACGCTACGGCGACACCCTCTTCGTGGTCCTGCGCGCGGCGCGCTACCTCGACGCCCAGGAGGAGGTGGACTTCGGCGAGCTCCACATCTTCGTCGGCCCCGACTTCCTGATCACGGTCCGGCACGGCGGCGCCCCGGACCTCTCCACGGTCCGCCACCGCATGGAGCAGACCCCGGAACTCCTCTCCCTGGGCCCCGAGGCCGCCCTGTACGCCATCCTCGACGCGGTGGTCGACGGCTACGCCCCGGTCGTCGAGGGCGTCCAGACGGACATCGACGAGATCGAGACGGAGGTCTTCCGCGGCGACCCGGCGGTCTCCCGCCGCATCTACGAACTCTCCCGCGAAATGGTCGAGTTCCAGCGCGCCACCCGCCCCCTGGTCGGCATGCTCCACGGCCTGATGGCGGGCTTCGCGAAGTACGGCACGGACGAGGAACTCCAGCGCTACCTCCGCGACGTGGCCGACCACGTCACGCACACCAGCGAACGCGTAGACGGCTTCCGCCAGGCCCTGACGGAAATCCTGACGGTCAACGCCACCTTGGTCTCCCAACAACAAAACGCCGAAATGCGAGCCCTGGCGGAGGCCGGCTTCGAACAGAACGAGGAGATCAAGAAGATCTCCTCATGGGCGGCCATCCTCTTCGCCCCGACCCTGGTAGGCACGATCTACGGCATGAACTTCGAGGACATGCCGGAGCTGAGGTGGGCAGGCGGCTACCCCTTCGCGATCCTGCTGATGGCGGTGGTCTGCGTGAGCCTGTACGTCATCTTCAAGAAGCGCGACTGGCTGTAGACGGCAGGCAAGAGCCTCTGATCTAGTTCGCTACAGCGAACACTTCCGAGGGGCCGATCGGGGGCCCTGGGGAGAATCTGGGGAGAATGCGCAGTGCCAAGGAGCGAGCCGCGCCCCTCCCGCCTGGTGCTCCACGCGTTCCGTGCGCTTCAGCTTGGGTCGGACAGCCGCCGTTGACCGTCACCGAGAGTGCCGGCGAAGGGGCCGTAGGCGATGCCCCGGGTAACGGCCGGACCTCCCGGTCACCGGTCGCAGGCGTTCCCGATGCGCAAGTCCGGCAGGCCTTACCCACTGGCAGTCGCAGGATCAGTGGTGGGCGGCCCCTGCCGCCAGCAACGGAGCCAGGAGGTCGACAGCTTCCTCCCAGTGGAAGCGGTCGGCACCGCCGCCGGACTTCGGGCGGTGAGGCTCGTAGCTGCCGACCAGAACACCCATCTCGCGCAGCTCTGCAAGGCTCCGCTGGTACGCACGGTGGGCCGCGAGGGCGGTGTTCACGTACGGCAGGACGGCGGTGGGGATGCCCATGCCCGCAGCCTCGCAGAGGATGCCGAGGGCGAGGTTGTCCGCGAATCCGGCCGCCCACTTGTTGACCGTGTTGAAGGTGGCCGGAGCTACGGCGATCGCATCGGCGGGTGGGAAGGACCGTGCGTCCCCGGGCGCGCGCCAGGCGGAGCGGACGGGGTAACCGGTCCGCTCCTCGACCGCGGCGACATCGAGAAAGGGAAGCCCCTGCGGGGTGGCGACGACGCCGACGTCCCAGCTCCGCCCGTGCGCGGCGTCGATCAGCTTGCCGACGTCGCCCGCGATCCCGGCCGCGCAGACGACGACGTACAGGAAGGGCTTGCGCTGCGGCTCGGTCACGCGGGTACTCCCAGTCGGCGGCAGAAGTGGTGGAGCTCTGGCAGCGTACGCCGACGGTCCCGGGCTTCACTCGCCAAGGAGTCTCAATGACGAAGTCAAGCCGCTTGCGTGACCGGTGGGGCGGAGGTGAAGACCCGTCCGTCACGCAGCAGCGCCCACAGAACGCTTGCTC
>NZ_JBHXNP010000136.1:0-20905 GCF_042719495.1 Streptomyces sp. NPDC058525 | reverse complement strand
CCCCCCCCCCCGCGGGGGGCCCCCCCCCGGCCCGCACCCCACGAGCTGGACCGGGCCCGCGCCCGGTCCAGCGGCATGTGCGGGGTCAGTCGATCTGCAGCTCGCCCATCCGGCTCCAGCCGGTCGCGCCCGCGATGGTGGTGCTGACGATGTCGGGGGTGCGGGTGATCAGGGGGCGCATGGTCTCCAGGGCTGCGCGGAAGTGCTCGGAGGTCACGTGCGCCTCCGCCGCGTCGTCCTGGAATGCCTCGGTCAGGACGTAGACGTCCGGCTCCTCCAGGCTGCGGGACCACTCGAACCACAGGTTGCCGGGCTCCGCGCGGGTGGCGCTGGTGAACTCGGCGACCATCTCGGGCCACTGGTCGACGTATTCGGGTTTGACGGGGAATTTCACCACAATAAAGATCATTCGAGCATTGTAGGCGCGGGGCCGCCCCCGCCCGTGCGGCGGCACGGGCGCCGCACCCATCGCACACCCCCGGCTGCCGTGTTTCCGGAGTGTGTTCGCGAATGCACCGGCACGTGACGTGAATGTGTGGGTGATTCGAAGAGTGTGGTCATTCCGCGGGGCCCGCGCGGAGGTCTCTTTAAGAAAGCTTGTTGAAGAACGCTGACGGGCGGGGCGGCCTTGAATCAACTCCGGTAATCGGTCAGGGTTTCGAGCTGTCACCCGGAGATCCTTCGGCTCCCGGGTGGCCGCGCAACACGCTTTGACGCCCCACACGTCAACACGAGGAGCACTCTCTCCATGTCAACTCACAAGCACGCACACACCCGTTCACGCGGCTTCAAGGTCCTTGCAGTGGCCACCGGAGTCGCCACTGCAACCGGTGTCTGCATGCTGCTGCCCTCTCTCGCCGGTGCGAGCACCCCGGCCGAGGGAACGGTGTACGGGCTTGGCGCACCCGGTGCGCTCAGCGGCAGCTACATCGTCATCCTCGACAAGGACGCCGACGGGCAGGCGCTCGTCAAGAAGTACGGCGGCGAGCTCAAGCGCACCTACTCCTCCGCCGTCAACGGCTTCTCCGCGGCAGGGCTTTCGGAGACGGCCGCCAAGCGCCTCGCCGCCGACCCGGCCGTGGGCAAGGTGGTCCAGAACAAGAAGTTCTCCATCAACACCACCCAGCCCAACCCCCCGTCCTGGGGCCTCGACCGCATCGACCAGACGGCGACCACGGGGGACAAGAAGTACACGTACCCCGACGCGGGCGGCGAGGGCGTCACCGCGTACGTCATCGACACCGGAGTGCGCATCAGCCACAAGGACTTCGGCGGCCGGGCCGCGCACGGCTTCGACGCCGTGGACAACGACCAGACCGCCGACGACGGCAACGGGCACGGCACGCACGTCGCCGGGACCATCGCGGGCACCT
Organism: Streptomyces sp. NPDC058525; assembly: GCF_042719495.1. Classification (NCBI taxonomy): domain Bacteria; kingdom Bacillati; phylum Actinomycetota; class Actinomycetes; order Kitasatosporales; family Streptomycetaceae; genus Streptomyces; species Streptomyces sp. NPDC058525. The sequence goes on along the minus strand of NZ_JBHXNP010000136.1, from coordinate 19,532 downwards.
CCCACGGGGTGGCCAAGAAGGCCAAGGTCGTCGCCGTCCGGGTGCTCGACGACAACGGGTCGGGCACCACCGAGCAGGTCGTCGCGGGCATCGACTGGGTGACGCAGCACCACAGCGGGCCCTCCGTCGCCAACATGAGCCTCGGCGGCGGCGCCGACGAGGCCCTCGACGAGGCCGTGCGCCGGTCCATAGCCGCCGGTGTCACCTTCGGCGTCGCGGCGGGCAACGAGTCCTCCGACGCCGGCCAGGGCTCCCCCTCGCGGGTCCCCGAGGCCATCACCGTGGCCTCCAGCGCTGCCGACGACTCGCAGTCCTCGTTCTCCAACTTCGGCCGGATCGTGGACCTGTACGCACCGGGCTCGGACATCACCTCCGCCTGGAACGACAGCGACAGCGGTACGAAGACCATCTCCGGCACCTCCATGGCGACCCCGCACGTGGTCGGAGCCGCGGCCCTCTACCTGGCCGGGCACAAGGACGCCTCGCCCGCGCAGGTCGCACAGGCCCTGACCACGGGGGCGACCCCGGGGAAGATCACCAACCCGAGCAGCGGGACCCCGAACAAGCTGCTGAAGGTCACCGCGCAGTAGGCGGAGCCGCCCCGGAACGCGCCGGAGCCGCCACACCAGAGGGGGGTGTGGCGGCTCCGGCCGTCCGGTCGGCGTTCCGGTCAGCGCACCCAGGGCTCCCACACCTGCCGGTTGCGCTCCACCCACTTCTTCGCCGCCTGCTCCGGCGCCAGCTTCTCCTCGGCGATCATCAGCGCCACCTCGTTCTGCTCCTCGACGCCCCAGCGGAACCGCTTCAGGAATTCGGCCGCCTTCCCGCCCGTCTGCGCGAACTGCGTGTTCAGGTACTTCTGCAACGGGGTGTGGGGATAGGCGCAGGCCACCCGCTCGGGATCCGCGTCGCAGCCCTCCTGGTACTCGGGCAGCTTCACCTCCGTCATCGGAACCCGCTCGAACAGCCACTGCGGCTTGTACCAGTAGGTGAGGAACGGCTTGCGCTCCTTCGCGAACTGCTTGATCTGGGTGATCTGCGCGGCCTCGGAGCCGGCGAACACCACCTCGAAGTCCAGGTCCAGGTTCTTCACCAGCGCCTTGTCGTTGGTCACGTACGAGGGGGAGCCGTCCAGCAGCTGGCCCTTGCCCCCGCTCTCGGCGGTGCGCAGCAGATCGGCGTACTTGTCGAGGTTCTTCCAGTCGGTGACGTCCGGATGCTCCTCGGCGAAGTACGTCGGGACGAACCAGCCGATGTGGCCGGTGACGCCCAGCTCGCCGCCCGGGGTGATGGTCTTCTTGTCCTGGACGTACCGCTTCTCCTGCTCGGGATGGCCCCAGTCCTCCAGGATCGCGTCGACCCGGCCCTGGCTGAGCGCGTCCCACGCGGGGACCTCGTCCACCTGCACCGTGTCGACCCGGTAGCCCAGCTCGTGTTCGAGCAGGTAGGCGGCGACGGCGGTGTTCGCCTGGGCGCCGACCCAGGACTGCACGGAGAGCGTGACGGTCTTCGCGCCCTCCGCCGCGGCGTACGGGGAGGTCTGGCGGGTCATGTCGGCCGCACCGCATCCGGTGAGCACGGCCAGTGCGGTGACGGCGGCGAACGCGCCGAGGCGGCGACGGCCGCGACGGTTGACGTTCATGTCAGGCCTCCTTCGCGGGCTGGGTGATCCGGTCGAGCATCAGACCGAGACAGACGATCGCGGCGCCGGCCACCAGACCGGTCGCCAGGTCGCCCTGGGCGAGGCCGAGCACGACCTGGTAGCCGAGGGCGCCCCCGCCGACCAGGCCGCCGATGATGACGACGGCCAGCACCAGCACCACCGCCTGGTTCAGGGCCAGCAGCAACGCGGGCCGGGCCAGGGGCAGCTGGACCTGCCGCAGCTGCTGCGACCCGGTGGCGCCGAGCGAACGCGCCGACTCCAGGGCCGCCGGGCTCACCTCGCGCAGGCCGTCGGCGGTGATGCGTACGACGGCGGGCAGCGCGTACACCACGGCGGCGGCCGCGGCCGGGGCACGCCCGACACCGAACAGCGCGACCACCGGGATGAGGTAGACGAACTGCGGCATCGTCTGGCACACGTCGAGCACCGGCCGCAGCAGCCGCTGCGCGCGGCCGCTGCGGGCGGCGCCGACGCCGATCGCGAAACCGAGCACGAGGGTGACCGCGACGGCGGCCAGCACCTGCGACAGGGTGTCGAGCGACGGCTCCCACACGCCGAGCACACCGATGGCGGCCAGGGCGAGCACACCGGTCAGCGCGGTGCGCCAGGTACCGGCCAGCAGCCCGAGCGCGGCCACCACGAGCAGGAGCAGCCACCAGGGGGTGGCCTGCAGGCCGGCGCGCAGCGGGTCGAGGACCCAGCCGGTGAAGCGGGCCGCCCAGTCGGCGGTGCCGCCGACCACGGGCACCCCGGAGTAGAGGTGGTCGGTCATCCAGCCGACCGCCCGGTTGACCGGCTCCGCGATCGGCACGGTCCAGGACCCGGGCCACAGCGAGGTACCCGCCATCCGGCCCGCGACGGCGGCCGCGACGGCCGTCAGGACGGTCAGCAGCCGCCCGTACCAGCCCTCGAACACCCGCCGCAGCAGCGGCTGCCGGTCGGAGGGAACCGGGGCGGCACCCAGCCGGGCGCCCGCCGCGTCGGCGGTGCGGTCCAGGACCACCGCGAGCAGCACGATCGGGATGCCGGCGGCGAGCGCAGCACCGACGTCGACCGAGGCGAGGGCCTGGTAGACCCGGTCGCCGAGGCCGCCCGCGCCGATCACGGACGCGATGACGGCCATCGACAGCGCCATCATGATGGCCTGGTTGACGCCGAGCAGGATCTGCCGGCGGGCCAGCGGCAGCCGCGCGGTCAGCAGCCGCTGCCGGCCGGTCGCGCCCAGCGAGGCCGAGGCCTCCAGCACCCCGGCATCGGCCTCGCGCAGGCCCAGCGCCGTGAGCCGGGCCATCGCCGGCGCCGCGTACACGACGGTCGCGAGGACCGCGGCCGGTACGCCGATCCCGAAGACCAGCACCATCGGCAGCAGGTACGCGAAGGCGGGCAGCACCTGCATCGTGTCGAGTACGGGGCGCAGCGCGCGCCCGGCCCGCGGCGACAGCCCCGCGGCGAGGCCGAGGAGGCCGCCGACGGCGACGGACGCCGCGACGGCCACGACCATCAGGGCGAGGGTCTGCATCGTCGGCACCCACATGCCGAGCAGCCCGCACACGGCGAACGCGGCCATGCAGGTCACGGCCAGCCGCAGGCCCGCCAGCCGCAGGGCGACGAGGCCGGCCAGGGCCGTCACACCGACCCAGCCCGCGGCGAGCAGCACCACGTACACCGCTCGGACGGACACCACCACGGCGTTGCTGACGTGCCCGAAGAAGTAGAGGAAGACGGGATGCCCGTCGCGGTTGTCGATAATCCAGTCACCGGCCCGGCCGAGCGGCCCGGAGAGGTCGACGGAGAGCGCGGCGGGCCAGCTCCCGGCGCCCGGGAAGGCCATCGCGAGCGGGAGCAGGACCAGCGCGGCGACGGCGAGGGGCAGGACCCGGCGGCCGGCACGGTGGTCGAGCAGCAGGGCCTTGAGGCGCAGCCGCGGCGAGGCTCCGGTGCCGGCACCGCCGGTCCGCGTGCCACCGGGCTGTCCGCCCCCGGACCGCGGCTCCGGCGCTCCCGGCCGGGCCTGGCGTCCGGGTTCGTGTACGGGTCTGGTGGTCGTGCTCATCGGCACCACCTCCCCGTGCCGGGGACGGCGCCGCGGGCGCGGACGCGGGCGTGGGTACGGCGTGTCATGCCGCCACCCCCCGGCCGGCCGCGGCCGGCAGGCCGGCCACCACCGCGAGCAGTCCGGCGTCGTCGACGACACCGAGGCAGCGGCCGTCGTCGACGACGCGCGCCGGACCACCGCTGCGGGCGACGGCCTCGATGGCCTCCACCACCGTGGTCGCGGGGGTCAGCGCCGGACCCTGCCCGGCCTCGCCGCCCGTCGCCGGGCGCATCGCGCTGCGCACGGTGAGCACCTGCTCGCGCGGCACGTCGCGGACGAAGTCCCGTACGTAGTCGTCGGCGGGGGAGCCCACGATCTCCTCCGGGGTGCCGAGCTGCACGATGCGGCCGTCGCGCATCAGCGCGATCCGGTCGCCGAGGCGCAGCGCCTCGGACAGGTCGTGCGTGATGAAGACCATGGTGCGGCCCTCCTCGTGGTGGAGCCGGGCCACCTCGCCCTGCATCTCCCGGCGGATCAGCGGGTCGAGCGCGCTGAACGGCTCGTCGAACAACAGCACTTCGGGGTCGGCCGCCAGGGCGCGCGCGAGGCCCACCCGCTGCTGCTGGCCGCCCGACAGCTGGCTGGGCCGACGGCCCTCCAGGCCTTCGAGACCGACCTTGGCGACCATTTCGGCCGCCTTGGCACGCCGGTCGGCGCGGCCCATGCCCTGGATCTCCAGGCCGTAGGCGACGTTGTCCAGGACGGTGCGGTGCGGCAGCAGGCCGAAGTGCTGGAAGACCATGGAGGCGCGGTGGCGGCGCAGTTCGCGCAGCCGGGCCGCGTCCATGGCGAGGACGTCCTCGCCGTCGATGGCGAGGGTGCCGGCCGTGGGCTCGATCAGCCGGGTCAGGCAGCGGACCAGCGTGGACTTGCCCGAACCGGACAGCCCCATCACGACGAAGACCTCGCCCTTGCGGACGTCGAAGCCGACGTCGCGGACGGCGGCCGTGCAGCCGGTGCGCGCCCGCAGTTCGGCGGCGGGCAGCGCGCCGTCCTCGGAGCCCGGCACCAGGGCGGCCTTGCGCGCCGGGCCGAAGACCTTCCACAGGCCCCGTACGGAGAACACGGGCGCCGCGTCGTCGGCGCCGGGCCCGGCCGCGGTACCGGCGCCCGCCGCGGCGGAGCCGGTGCGAGCCGCGGTCACCGGAGCTCACCGCCGAGCAGTTCGGCGGCCTTCTCGCCGACCATGAGCACTCCGATCATCGGGTTGACCGCGGGCATCGTCGGGAAGACGGAGGCGTCCGCGATCCGGATGCCGTCCAGGCCCCGCACCTTCAAGTCCGGTCCCACAACGGCCCTTTCGTCGTCGGGGGCGCCCATCTTGCAGGTGCCCGCCGGGTGGTAGACGGTGTGCGCCACCGAGCGGGCGTACACGCTCAGGGCCTCGTCGTCGGTGACCTCCGGGCCCGGGCACACCTCGCGCTTCAGCCAGCCGGCCAGCGGCTCGGCGGCCGCGATCTCGCGGGCCAGCTTGATGCCGTCCACCAGGGTGCGGGCGTCGTAGTCGTCCTCGTCCGTGAAGTAGCGGAAGTCGAGGGCGGGTTTGACCTCCGGGTCCGCGCTGGTGAGGTAGAGCCGGCCGCGGCTGCGCGGCTTGGGGATGTTCGGGGTCAACGAGACGCCGTGCGCGGGGCGTTCGTAGCCGATGCGCTCCGGGTTGTCGGTGAAGGGGATCTGGTAGAAGTGGAACATCAGGTCGGGCCCCGGGGAGTCGGGGTCGCGCCGGACGAACAGTCCCGCGTCGCTGTCCATCGCCGAGTTCTCGGGGATCGGGCCGTCCGTCTCCCAGACGATCACGGATTCCGGGTGGTCGAGCAGGTTCTCGCCGACACCCGGCAGATCGTGGACCGGGGGTATGCCGAGCGCCTCCAGGTCCGCGCGAGGCCCGATGCCCGAGTGCAGCAGCAGGCGCGGGGTGTCCACGGCGCCCGCGCACACCACCACCTCGCGGCGGGCGGTGATCAGCGACCGCGTGCCGTCCGCGGCCCGGACGTGCACGCCGCGCGCGCGGGTGCCGTCCAGCTCCAGGCGGTACGCCCAGGTCTCGAGCAGGATCCGCAGGTTGGGCCGCTCGTCCATCACCGGGTGGAGGTACGCCACCGAGGCGGAGGACCGCTTGTTGGTCTCCGGGTGGTAGGCGAGGTCGAAGAAGCCCGCGCCCTCGTGGAAGGGCTTCCGGTTGAAGCCCTCCACGCGCGGCACGCCCAGCGCGATCTGTGCGGCGTCGACGAAGTCGCGGGCGATCGCGTTACGGTCCGCCTCGCCGACCGGCACGATGTTGTTGAGGAGCCGGTCGAAGTACGGGTCCATGGCGGCCCCGTGCCAGCCCTCGGCACCCGCCTCCGACCACTCGTCCCAGTCGGACGGCAGCGGCTTGAAGGCGATCAGGGTGTTGTGCGAGGAGCAGCCGCCCAGGACGCGGGCCCGGCTGTGCCGGATGTGCGAATTGCCGCGCGGCTGCTCGGTGGTGGGGTAGTCGTAGTCGAGTTCACCGCCGAGCAGGCCCATCCAGTGGCGCAGGGTGAGCACGTCGGGGCGGTCGACGTCGCTGGGGCCGCCCTCGATGACGGCGACGGTGACGCCGGGGTCCTCGGTCAGGCGGGAGGCGATCACGGAGCCGGCGGTGCCGCCGCCGACGACGACGTAGTCGTACTCGTGCTCGTCCGCGGCGCCGTCCGCGTGCTCGTGCCGGTGCGTGGTGGTCGTGTTCTCGGTCATGTCTCTCCTGCCTCCTCAGCCCGCGAACCAGCGCACGGGGCGCGGAGCGAGGTTCTGGTACACGTGCTTGGTCTCGCGGTACTCGGCCAGGCCCGACGGGCCGAGCTCGCGTCCGATGCCGGACTTCCCGAAGCCGCCCCATTCCGCCTGGGGCAGGTACGGGTGGAAGTCGTTGATCCAGACGGTGCCGTGGCGCAGCCGGCCCGCCACCCGGCGGGCACGGCCCTGGTCGGCGGTCCAGACGCCGCCGGCGAGCCCGTACTCGGTGTCGTTGGCGAGCGCGACGGCCTCGTTCTCGGTACGGAAGGTCTCGACCGTCAGGACCGGGCCGAAGACCTCCTCGCGCACCACGCGCATGCTGCGGTGGCAGCGGTCGAGGACCGTCGGACGGTAGAAGTAGCCGGGCCCGTCCGGCCGTTCGCCCCCGGCGCGCAGCACGGCGCCCTCGGCGAGCGCGGAGGCGACGTACGACTCGGTCCGCTCCCGCTGGGCGGCGGAGACCAGCGGGCCGCACTCGACGCCCGGGTCGGTGCCGCGGCCGAGGCGGATCTTCTCGGCGCGGCGGGCGAGTTCGGTCACGAAGCGCTCGCGCAGCGACTCCTCGATGATCAGGCGCGAGCCGGCCGAGCACACCTGGCCGCTGTGCATGAAAGCGGCGTTGAGGGCCTGGTCGACGGCGGTGTCGAAGCCCTCCTCGGTGGCGCAGGCGTCGGCGAAGACGACGTTGGGGTTCTTGCCGCCGAGTTCGAGGGCGACCTTCTTGACCGTGTCGGCGGCCGCGCGCATGACCTTCGTACCGCTGGTGAGGCCGCCGGTGAAGGACACCAGGTCGACATCGGGATGAGCGGCGAGCCGCGCGCCGACCGGATCACCGGCTCCGGTCACCAGGTTGGCGACTCCGGCGGGCAGGCCCGCCTCCGCCAGCAGCTCGATGAGGGCGACCGTGCTCAGCGGGGTGATCTCGCTCGGCTTGAGCACGAAGGTGTTGCCCGCCGCCAGCGCCGGTGCGATCTTCCAGCTCGCCTGGAGCAGGGGGTAGTTCCACGGGGTGATCAGGGCGCACACCCCGACCGGTTCGTGGACGACGACGCTGTGGACGTCGGCGGAGCCGGCGTCCACGACGCGGCCCGCGCCCTCACCGATCACGAGGTCGGCGAAGTAGCGGAAGGCGTCCACGACGCAGTCCACGTCCACGCGGCCCTCTTCGAGCGTCTTGCCCGCGTCGCGGCTCTCCAGCAGGCCGATGCGCTCGCGGTCCCGCTCCAGCAGGTCGGCCGTGCGGCGCAGCAGCCCCGCACGCCCGGCGACCGGGGTGCCCGGCCACGGCCCGCCGTCGAAGGCGGCCCGCGCGGCGCGGACGGCCGCGTCCACGTCGGCGGTACCGCCCTCCGCGACCACGGCGAGGACGGAGGCGTCCGCCGGGTCCAGGATCTCCCTGGCCGCTCCCGAGGCCGCGGACCGCCATGTCCCGGCTGTGTAGATGGTCTTCTGCTCCGACACGACGCTCCGTACCTCCGGGTACCTCCGGCTCGTCACCCCGGCGGACCGGCGGTGACCTGGCAATTTCCGCGCATGCCCCCTGCCCCGGAAGTCATGTCGTATCCGCCACTCGAAGTGACTGGAGTCACGTGGGTCGCATGCCGCGGATGCCGGGGATGCCGGGGGGTACAGGCCCGGGCGGGGCGCGGGACCAGGCGCTAGGGAAGCCCCGTCATGCGCTCGCGCAGGCTGTCGTAGACCGGCGTGCTCTTCATCCGGTCGGCGGTGAGCGTCGCGGCGAAACAGGCGAGGAGCAGCGGAACGAGCAGCTCGGTGGAGCCCGTGATCTCGACGGTGAGTACGATCCCGGTGATGGGCGCCCGGACCACCGCGGCGAACAGCGCCGCCATCCCGGTGATCGCGAAGGGCACGACGGCGGAACCCCCGTCCGGGAGGAGCGGCAGCGCCAGCCCGTGCACGAAGGCCCCCCACAGCGCGCCCAGCGCCAGCAGGGGAGCGAAGAGCCCGCCCGGGGCGCCGGACGCGTAGCTGAGCGGACCGGCCACGAACCGCACCACGAGGTACCCCGCGAGTACGGTGACCGCCGGCACCTCGCCGTCCAGCAGCCGCTCGTTCACCCGCTCCCCGCCGCCTCCCAGCAGCGGATCGACGCACAGCAGCAGGCCGACGACGGCCCCGATCGCGGCCGCGCGCACGACCGGTCCGACCCGCCTCACCCGGTCGCAGAAGGCCAGCATGCCGACGAGGAGACGGTTGTAGCCCGCGCCCAGGGCGCCGGTGACCGCGCCGAACAGGAGGAAGGCGGGCAGCAGCGCGACGGAGGGGTCGGCCACGTCCGGGACCGGGAAGACCGGCCTGCTTCCGATGATGAGCCGGGAGCACCCGACGGCCGTGGCCGTGCCGATCAGGGTGACGAGCACCAGACGCGGCCTGACCACCTTGGTCACCTCCTCGCAGACGAAGAGGATCCCCCCGAGCGGTGCGGTGAAGGCCACCGCGAGGCCGGCTCCGGCGAGCGAGGTGTGCAGCAGCGTGACGTCCGGCGCGCTCATCCGCGTACGGCGCCCCGCCTCCGCCCCGATCACCGCACCCATGTGCACGGTCGGGCCCTCCCGTCCGAGCAGCAGGCCCGAGCCCATGGAGATGACACCACCCACGAACCTGGCCGGCACCAGCCACAGCGACTGCGGCGTCCGCTCCTTCAGCCACACGGCCTCGACGTCCTGGATGCCGCTCCCGGCGGCCGCGGGCACCTTCAGGGCGATCGCGCACGCGACCGCGGCGCCCGCCGCCGTGACCGCCACCGGGAGCAGCAGGGCGGGGCCGCCCAGCCGCTCCGACGTGCTCAGCAGCGAGCCGTACAGCTCCTCGGCCCGTTCGAGGCACCAGCGGAAGCTTCCGCCGACCAGCCCGACGAGGCAGCCCGCGAGCGCCGCGACGAGGTACGCGGACGGGCGGCGACGGGGAGCCCGGGTGGCGCGGGGAGCACGAGGAGCACGGGGAGCACGGGGCATGCACAGACCTCCGCCGGGCCTCGGGTTGCGTCCGTCCGAGATTGGCCCGCCGTCGACACGCCGTCTCGGACATCACGGTGGCCGCGCCGAAACCGTCCCCGACTGGGCCAACGGCGGGCTTCTCGGCAGGTCCGTCGACCGGGATCTCCTCGCTTCACAAGTTGAACGGAGAGCCGCATGTTCGATTGCGGAGGGCGATGGCAACGTTGGCATCTCGTTAATAGTTCACTTCTTGACGAGGGTGGTGCTGCCGAGTTGACTGCGTCTACCTCGGCCGCACGGGTACGGCCTCGTCAGGGAGGTTCATCTCGTGAAGGCATTTCTGGGTCGTGCCGTCGCCGCGGTCGCCGTTTCGGCGGTCACCCTCTCGCTCGCCGCCTGCGGCGGAGCGGAGGAGTCCGACGGGGAGGCGGGGGGCGCTGCCAAGGGTGACGCGATCAAGGTCGGTCTCCTGCTCCCGGAGAACCAGACCGCGCGCTACGAGAAGTTCGACAAGCCGCTCATCGAGAAGGAAGTCGCCCGGCTCACGCGCGGCAAGGGCCAGGTCGTCTACGCCAATGCCAAGCAGGACGCGGCCCTGCAGAGTTCCCAGGTCGACACGATGATCGCCGAGAAGGTGGACGTCCTCGTCATCGACGCCGTGGATTCCAAGGCGATAGCCGGCGCGGTCACGAAGGCCAAGGCGGCCGGCATCCCGGTCGTGGCCTACGACCGCCTCGCCGAGGGCCCGATCGACGCCTACACCTCCTTCGATAACGAGGACGTCGGCAAGGTCCAGGGCCAGGCGCTGCTGGCGGCGCTCGGCGATAAGGCCAAGGACGGCCAGATCGTCATGGTGAACGGCTCGGTCACCGACCCGAACGCCAAGCTCTTCAAGTCCGGAGCGCACTCCGTCCTCGACGGCAAGGTGACCATCGGCAAGGAGTACGACACGGTCGACTGGAAGCCGGAGAACGCCAACGCCCACATGGCGGCCGCGATCTCGGCGCTCGGCAAGGGCAAGATCGCCGGTGTCTACTCGGCCAACGACGGCATGGCGGGCGGCATCATCACCGCCCTCAAGGCCGCCGGCGTGTCCACCCTGCCCCCGGTCACCGGCCAGGACGCCGAACTCGCCGGAGTCCAGCGCATCGTCGCGGGCGAGCAGTACATGACGGTCTACAAGCGGTACGCCCCCGAGGCCGCGGCCGCCGCCGAGATGGCCGTCGCCCTCGCCAAGGGCGAGCGGATCGACGGGATCATCAACCAGCTCGTCGACAGCCCGACCACCAAGCGCGTGCCCTCGGTCCTCGTCCCCGGCATCTCGCTGACCAAGACCAACGTCAAGGCCACCGTGGTCGACGACGGCGTCTACACGATCGCCGAGATCTGCACGGACAAGCTGAGGGCCGCCTGCGACGAGCTCGGCCTGAAGTAGCCGGGCCGGTGCGGTTGGCGCCGCCGGATCAACCGGAGGGGCAGGCGGGGAGGAGCTCGAAGACGCCGTACGAGAACGGAGCGGCCCGCAGCGCGTTCCCGTCGGTGATGCCGACGCCGTGCGTCAGCAGCGCCCGCGCCCGGTCCAACTCCAACTCAGACTCGGTGAACTGGGTCTCCGCGCCGCGACGAGCTGGGCGTTGGTCCCGTAGCGGGGGGCCACGCTCAGGTAGCGGGAACGAACGGCCCTAGTCGCCGGTCGTACCGTCGAGCAGCTCGCGCAGTATGTCCAGGTGGCCGTTGTGCCGGGCCGTCTCCTCGGTGAGGTGCAGGAGGATCCAGCGCAGATCGACGTGGACGCCGTTGCGGACGGGGCGCTTGGCCTGCACGTCCAGACCGTTCGCGGCGACGAGTTCGCGGTAGCGGGCGCTCTGTTCGGCGTACTCGTCGAGCAGCTGCGCGAGCGGGAAGTCGACGGCGATCCGCATCTCGCGGTCGGGGTCCTCCTCGGTCCACGGGCCCTGGTCCTCCTCACCGAGGAAGACCATCTGGAACCAGTAGTACTCGACCCAGCGGAGGTGGTTGACCAGTCCGCTCATGGTCATCAGGGGCGAGCCCGGCAGGAGGGCCTTGTTGGCGTTCTCCGCGGAGACGCCGTCGCACTTGGCGCGGACGGTGTCACGCGCGTAGTCGAGGAAGGTGGTGAGCTGGGTGCGCTCGTCCCACGCGGGCGGTGTGTCGTTGATTCTGGTCATCGCGCGAAGCCTCGCCGATCACCGCGACCGGTGTCGAGGCATTTTATCGGTGCGGCCGCGCCGACCGCTCCCACAGGCGGGCCAGGTGCGCGTGGAGCACCTCCCCGGCAGCCTGCGGGGTGAGGTGGCCGATCAGGACGTGCGCCGTGAGCCCGTCCGCGAGGGCCAGCAAGGTACGGGCCTCCAGGCGCGGGTCGAGGGCTAGGCCCCCCTCGGCGTCCGCTGCGGCTTCGGAGGCCTCGGAGATGAGCCGGGTGAACGCGTCATGCAGGGCCGCGTAGTTCTCCCTCAGCGTCTTGGCGAGCACCTCGCTCACCGCGGCCTGTGCGACGAACGCGAGCCAGACCCGGGCCTCGGCCCGGTGTTCGTCGCGCAGCAGCGCGACCTCGGTGGCCGCGTGGCCCAGGGCCGTGGCGGCCGACTGCGCCGGGCTCCCGACGAGCCGCGCCCGTACGCGCTCGCCGATGCGCTCGCCGATGTGTCCCAGGGCGAAGACGAGCATCTCCTCCTTCGTGCGGAAGCAGCGCTGCACGGCGCCCATGGACACGTCCGCCCGCGCCGCGACATCACGGAGGGTCACGCCCTCCAGTCCGCGTTCGTCCGCGAGCCGGCAGACCGCCTCGGCGATGAGGCGGCGTCGGCCCTCGTGATCCACCTGCCTGGGCATACCCGGTGCCTCCCTGTGCGCTCGGTCCCGCCGGCGCCACGCTTTATGCGATGCGCTCGTATCGATTCCTAGGTTACTGTTCCGATGCAAGTGCATCGGAACGAGGTCGGGACCGCAGATGGAGCACATGGAGCACATGGAGCACATGGAGCACATGGAGCAGGCGGAGCAGGCAGAGCGGGCGGAGCGGATCGGGCAGGGCCCGGAGCGGGGAGGCGGTGCCGGTGACCCGCACGCCCTCTGGCGTCTGTCGGCCGTCGCCCAGGCGGCGGCCGTGCGCCGCGCGGAGATCTCGGCGGTCGAGCTGGTCGACAGCCACCTGGACCGCATCGCCGAGGTCAACCCGCAGGTGAACGCGGTCACGCAGCTCGTGGCGGAGCGCGCACGCGAGGCCGCCGCACGCACCGACCGGCGGCGGGCGGCCGGGGAGGCGCTCGGGCCGCTCGCGGGCGTGCCGTTCACGGTGAAGGAGACCACCCCGGTCGAAGGCGTGCCGACCACGTTCGGCGTCGAGCGCTTCCGCTCGCTGGTGGCATCCGCCGACGCGCCGCCGGTGGCGCGCCTGCGCGCGGCCGGGGCCATCCCCATCGGCCACGCCAACATCCCCACCCTGGTACTGGCGGGCATGCACACGCGCAGCGAGCTGTTCGGCGACACGGTCAACCCGTGGGACGGCAGCCGCACTCCGGGCGGCAGCAGCGGCGGCGACGCGGTGGCCGTCGCCACCGGCATGGCCGCGCTCGGGCTCGGCAACGACTCCGGCGGCTCGATCCGCGTCCCGGCCCAGTTCAACGGTGTCGCAGGGCTGAAACCGACGACCGGGCGCTTCCCGGCCGACCACCGCGTCCTCGGCCCGGACGACCCCGGCCCCGCCTCCCAGATGCTGGTCACCGACGGCCCGCTGGCCCGGACCGTCGGCGACCTGCGGCTGGCGTACGAGGTACTGGCCGGCACCGATCCCCGCGACCCCAGGGCCGTGCCGGTACCCGCGTACCTAGAGCCGCTCCCCGGCCCCGTGAGGGTCGCGGTGGTGACGGACCCGGGCGGGCACGGAGTCCACCCCACCGTCCGGCGCGCCGTCGAGGACGCGGCCGCCGCCCTGCGCGACGCCGGCTACGAGGTGTGCGAGGTGCCGGACGTACCGAGGCTGGACGAAGCCCTGGAGGCGTACGGCCGGATCACCGTCACCGAGTTCGCCCCCACCTGGCCGGTGGTGCGCACCCTGCTCGGCACGGGCGGCGACCGCTACATCGACATGGCCATGGAGCGGACCCCGCCGGTCGACGCAGCCGGCTTCGTGACGCTGATGGGCACCTGGATGAACATCCGCCGCTCCTGGGCCGGATTCCTCGACGCGTACCCGCTGCTGCTCGGCCCGTCGTTCACCGAGCCGCCGGTGGAGCCGGGACTGGAGTCGCGCGACAGGGCGGGCCGCGACCGGGTGGCTTCGGGCATGCGGCTGTGCACGGTGACCAGCTTCGTGGGGGTGCCGGCGGTGGCCGTACCGACCGGGACGGCCGACGGCCTTCCCTGCGGGGTGCAGATCGTCGGCCGCGCCTTCCGCGAGGACCTGTGCCTGGACGCGGCCCAGGCGATCGAGGACCGACTCGGAGTGCTGACCCCGGTCAGCCCGCGCGGATGACACCGGGCCGACGGCCGGCCCGGCCCGAGCCCGCGACGCGCCTGCCGTGGCGCTGTCGATCCAGCGAGCGCCACGGAAGCACCAAGGAGGCGCCGAGGCGGCCGGCCGGCCCAGCAGCGTGGCGACCTCGAACGCTCCACCGCACTGTTCGAACGGACGCTGCGGATCCATCAGGCGACGGACGACCGGCACGGTGAGGCCGCCTGTCTCGAACTGCTCGGCGACACCACATGGATGCGGGGGGAGCTGGACGGGGCGGCCGGTCTGCTCACGCGGGCATGCGAGGCGTACCGGGCCGTCTCGGACCCGAGCGGCGAGCACGACGCGCTGGTATCGCTCAGCCACGTCGCCCGGCTGCGCGGGGAAACCCGGCGGGCCGCCGAGCTGTCCGCGCAGGCCGCAGAGGCGCACCAGCCGCCGCCGCGTCCACGGTGCGGGCGGGACGCGATGCGCGGGACGGGCGCCCGGCCCGACCAGGACCGTCCCTGACCCGGCATCCGGGCACCCAGGCACCGCGCGTCGCGTCGAGCCATCGGAGCGCCTGAGCGCCGGGCGGGTCCCGTTGCGGAAAACTGCCCCGGGGGGCCCGCTCCGCTCGACACCCGGAGAACGTCCATGACCGTCACCGTCCCGGCCCGTGCCGCTTCCCCGCTCCTCGACCTGGTCCGGCCGGCCCGGCCGACCCATGTCGTCGATGTCGGGGCCAATCCGATCGACGGAGATCCGCCCTACCGGGACATGCTGGCGGCCGGCCTGTGCAGGGTGACGGGGTTCGAGCCGCAGCCCGAAGCCCTCGACGAGCTACGGCGTCGCAAGGGCCCGCACGAGACCTACCTGCCCGACGCCCTCGGGGACGGCGGCACCCACACCCTCTACGTCGCCGCCAGTTCCGGTATGACCGGCATCTTCCGCCCGGACGCCAACCGGCTCGGACTCTTCAACGGCTTCAGCGAATGGGGCAGGATCCGGGAGGAGGCCGAGATCTCCACCAAGCGCCTGGACGACGTCGAAGCGGTCGGCGCCTTCGACCTGCTCAAGATCGACATCCAGGGCGCCGAGCTGATGGTCTTCCAGGGCGGCCGCCGGAAGCTGGCAGCGGCGGTGGCCGTGCACACCGAGGTCTCCTTCGTCCCGCTGTACGAGGACCAGCCCGTCTTCGGCGACGTGGACCAGGAGCTGCGCGGCCAGGGCTTCATCCCGCACGCGTTCGCCGCGGTCAAGCGCTGGCCGATCGCCCCCGTGGTCTTCGGCGGCGACTTCCGGCAGGCCCGGCACCAGCTCCTCGAAGCCGATGTCGTGTACGTACGCGACTTCGGACGCCCCGAGTCCATGACCGACGAGCAGCTGGGGCAGCTGGCCCTGGTCGCCCACCACGTCTACGACTCGACCGACCTGGCCTACCACTGCCTGCGGCAGCTCAGCCTGCGGAACCGGGCCGTCCACGACGCCCCGAACCGCTACCTCGCCCTGCTGGCCGGATCCGGCTGATCCGCCGGCTGATCAGCCGGCGGATTCCGCGGTCCAGACGATCCGCGGCGGCACGACCCGGCCGCACAGCGGCTTGCCGCACGCGTCCGTCAGCCCCAGGCGCCCGACCAGCAGCCCACTGCTCACGGCGGCATCGAGCACGTGGACGGGAACGGCGTCGAGCATCAGCTTGGCCCGCCGGAACATGCCGAAGGCGCCCGAGCCGTCGACCGCGCCCCACGACAGGTAGACGAACCTGCCGCCGGGACGTCCCTGTACGTAGGGCCCCTTCACGTCGGTCCCGGTCCCGGTGCCGGAGCCGGTCCCGGTCGAGGAGGCGGCGGCGGTGCACTCCAGGGTCCAGGTGGCGCGCGCCGCGTCACCGGGCTGCGGGTCGAGGAGCTCGGCCGGGCGGTCGCGCCGCTGGACGGCGACGTGCACGTTCCGGAGGTCCGGCTCCCCGCCGTCGGCGGGACCCCCGGGAGTACAGGTGAGGCCGGGCAGCTCGACGGCGTCGATGCGGATCTGCATGGGGCCATCCTCCCCTCTCCCGCCCTTCCCGTCTCCCCGCCCCGGGCCGCACCCGTGGGTTTGTATCGGGCGGGTATCAGCGAGCGCTGGGTTGTCCATCGAATCCGTGCGACGGGCGCGAGGCGGTCGCCGCCCCCGCCGTCTGGCATATCGTTCATTTCAGGTGGCCCGCCGCACCCGCCGCACCCGCCGCACGAGACGGGAACGCGCGCACCCACCCACCTCGCACGACCGCGCCGAACAGGAGCCATCCGCCCGTGTCCCCGTCCGCCCCGCCTCCGGCCCCTCCGGGACCCGTCCGCGTGCTGCTGGTCGAGGACGACGACCTGATGCGCCGCTCCTTCACCGTCGCCCTGGAGCGCTACGGCTACCGGATGAAGAGCGCGGCCGACGGACTGGAGGGCCTCGAGCTCTTCCGCGAAGAGAGCTTCGACCTGCTGGTCCTGGACGTGATGCTGCCCGGTCTCGACGGGATCGGCCTGTGCCGCAGGATCCGGGAGACCAGCCTGGTGCCCGTCCTGATGATGTCCGCCCGCGGGGACGGGCTCGACGTCGTCGCCGGCCTGGAGGCCGGGGCCGACGACTACGTGGTCAAGCCCGTGGACACCTACGTACTCGTGGCGCGGATCCGCTCGCTGCTGCGGCGGGCCACCTATGCGCCGGCGCCCGCACCCCCGGCCGCCCCCGGGCACGAGCAGCCGGCGGGCGCGGGAGCGGCACCGGCATCGGCACCGGCATCGGCATCGGCACGCTCCGAGGCCGAGGTGCTGGTCTTCGGGGACCTGACCATCGACACCGGAGGCCTGGAGGTCTTCGTCTCCGGAAGCCCGGTGGCGCTGACCCCGACCGAACTGAAGCTGCTGCTCCAGTTCGCCGCCCGACCGGGCATCGTGCTGGAACGGCACACGCTCCTGCGCGACGTCTGGGACTACGGCTGGGACGGCGACAGCCGGGTCGTGGACCTGTGCGTGCAGCGGCTGCGCGGCAAGCTGGGCCGGGACCGGATCGAGACGGTCCGCGGCTTCGGCTACAAGCTCAGGCGTTGAGACCGGTGAGCTCCCCCCTCCGGCCGCGGCGGGCCCGCGTGCCCCTGCGCTGGAAGATCGCCGCCCTGGCCGCGGCCACCGCCTGCACGGTCGCGGTGGTGGTGGGCCTGCTGGTGCACGCGTGGACCGCGCACGAGATCCGGTACCGGGCCGAACGGCAGGCCTTCGACGGCGTGACCTCGGCCATGGACGTCTACCGGCGCACCGGGACCCTCCCGGCCGACGCCTGGCTCGATCCGGCCGAGCTGCCCTTCGCCCTGCGGAACCCGACCGACGGCGAGCGGCACGTCTCCTACGGCGGGAGCCTCCCCGGGAGCATGGACCCGACCGTCTGGGGCGCCCAGCGGGTCGGCGGCCCGGGCAGCCCCGTGCTGGCCGTCCGGATCACCATCCACGCGGACTTCCGCGATCTGTACCGGCTCGACATGACCATGGCGGTGGCCTCGCTCATCGCCCTGGCGGCGACCACCCCCCTGGCGTTCTACGGAGCCGGGCTGCTCGGGCGCCGCCTGCGCCGGGTCTCCGAGACCGCGAGCCGGATCTCCGCCGGTGACTTGGACGCCCGTACCGGGCCCACCAGAGGGCGCGACGAGGTGGCGGACATCGCCGCCACCGTCGACCTCATGGCCGACAGCCTCAGCCGCCGGCTGCGCACCGAGCGCCGGTTCACCGCTGACGTGGCCCACGAGCTGCGCACTCCCGTCGGCGGCATGCTGGCCGCCGCGGACCTGCTGCCGCCCGGCGAGACGGAGGACCTGCTGCGGGCCCGGGTGCGCGACCTGCGCGGCCTGGTCGAGGACCTGCTGGAGATCTCCCGGCTCGACGCCGGAGCCGAGGAGCCGCTCCGGAGCCACGTTCCGCTCGCCGCGGTCGTCGCCGAGGCGGTGGCGCGCACCGGCCTCGACACCGAGGTCGTCGTCGCCGACGCGGGACGCACGGACACCGGCGACGGCGCGGAGGTCGCGGAGCCCGCAGAGCCCGCGCAGGCCGCCGTGACCGTGGAGACCGATCCGCGCCGCCTCGAACGCATCGTCGGCAACCTCGTCGTCAACGCCCACCGGCACGGAGCCTCCCCGGTGCGGGTCACCGTCGAGGGCCGTACGGTCGTCGTCCGCGACCACGGCCCCGGATTTCCCCCGGACCTGCTGATCGACGGCCCCCGCCGCTTCCACACGGGGGCGAAGGAGCGCGGCTCGGGCCACGGCCTCGGCCTGACCATCGCCCAGGGCCAGGCCCGGGTCCTCGGCGCCGAACTGCGCCTGGACAACGCACCGGACGGCGGCGCCGTGGCCACCCTCCGCCTGCCGGGCTGACCAGGCCGCCCGGCCCCGCCCCGCCCCCCGTACGCACGACCCCTACGCAACTGCTACGAACCGGCGCGGACACCGATACACGGTGGCCCGGGCCCCGATACGTTCCCCGGACACCCTTCGAAGTGCACCCACTGGCACCCGAAGAGGAGTCCCCCCGTGTCCGTCGACCCCCTTGTGACCGCAGGCCCCCTCGGCCCGCACACCCTGCACGCGTCGTCCGGAATCGCGGCCGCCACCGCCGACCTGTCGAAGGCCTACGGCAGCGGCGACACCCGCGTCGTCGCCCTGGACCGCGTCAGCATCGCCTTCCGGGAGGGCGAGTTCACCGCGATCATGGGCCCCTCCGGCTGCGGCAAGTCCACCCTGATGCACTGCGCCGCCGGGCTCGACTCGGCCGACTCCGGGTCCGTACGCATCGGCACCACCGAACTGAGCGGGCTGGGCGACCGGCAGCTCACCCAGCTGCGCAGGGACCGGATCGGCTTCATCTTCCAGGCGTTCAACCTGCTGCCGACGCTGACCGCACTGGAGAACATCACGCTGCCGCTGACCATCGCCGGACGCCGGCCCGACCGGCAGTGGCTGGACCACGTGGTGTCCATGGTCGGCCTGTCCCAGCGCCTGGGCCACCGGCCCGGACAGCTGTCCGGCGGACAGCAGCAGCGCGTCGCGGTGGCTCGCGCCCTGGTCTCCCGCCCGGCGATCATCTTCGGCGACGAGCCCACCGGCAACCTCGACTCGCGCGCCGGGGCGGAGATCCTCGGCTTCCTGCGCGACTCCGTACGGGAGCTGGGCCAGACCGTGGTCATGGTCACCCACGACCCGGTCGCCGCCGGGTACGCCGACCGCGTTGTCTTCCTCTCCGACGGCCGCCTCGTCGACGAGATGGCGCAGCCCACCGCGGACCGGGTGCTGGACCGGATGAAGGCCTTCGACACCCGGGCACGCACCAACTGACCCGCCCGCCGGCCCGCCGGCCCGCCGGACCAGCCGAACCCGGCCGAACCAGCCGAACCCGGCCGGACCAGCCGAACCCGGCGACATCAGCCGAACCAGCCGCACCCGGCCGAACCAGCCGAACCCGGCCGGACCTGCCGAACCCGGCGACATCAGCCGCGCCAGCCGCGCCAGCCGCGCCAGCCGCGCCAGCCGCGCCAGCCGCGCCAGCCGCGCCAGCCGCGCCAGCCGCGCCAGCCGCGCCAGCC
>NZ_JBHXNP010000135.1:0-21198 GCF_042719495.1 Streptomyces sp. NPDC058525 | reverse complement strand
TCAGTAGTGATCACGGCAGGGCAGAGGGGTGATTCTCCGCAGTTCGAGCCGGTCCTGGAAGCGATCCGGGTGCCCCGGCTCGGCCTGGGCAGGCCGCGCAAGCGCCCGGTCCGGGTCCGGGCCGACAAGGCGTAGGACTCCCGTGCAAACCGCTCCTACCTGCGCAGACGTGGGATCAAGGCAACGATTCCTGTGCCTGCGGACCGGGTCCGCAACCGGCGGGGGCTCGGTTCGAGCGGCGGCCGTCCGCCGAAGTTCGACAGGGACGACTACAAGCAGCGGCACGCGGTCGAATGCGGCATCAACCGTCTCAAGCGCCACCGGGCCGTCGCCACCAGGTACGACAAACTCGCTGTCCGCTACGAAGCGAGCGTGCTGGTCGCAGTCATCAACGAATGGCTGTGACCAGCACTTTCACAACAGGCCCTAGTCGCTACGCCTTGCCTGCGGCTTTGAAGCGGAAACCGAAGAGGCCGCCTTCTTCGTCGTCGGTGAGGCGGGGGCTGCGGATGTGTGGTTCGGGGTTGAATCCCCGCTGGGCAGCGGTACTGAGGGTATCGGTGTTGAGAATGACGATGTACTGCATGTGCTCTTCCTCCGTCACTTCGGCCGCGAGCGCGAGGGCGCGCGCGACCTGTCGTTCGTCGACGCCGTCGTAGAGGTGGCTGTCGTGAATGAGGAAGTCAGGGCCGCGGCCGTGGCGGTGTGCGAGGACGGCCAGGGTGAGATCGAAGCAGAAGATGACCAGGTTGTGGATGCCGCGGCTGTCGTCGGCATCGATCCGGGGCGTGATGCTGAGGCTGGTTCGCCCGGCTTCGATTGCGAGGTAGGCTTCGCGGCCCTCGCCGTACAGGCGCTGGGCATACCGGGAGAACAGCAGGATCGCTTCGTCTGTCTGCTGCCGACGCTCGCGGAGGTCAAGGTCGACGGCATGCTGAAGTTCAACGCTCTTGGCGGTGATACGCCGGGCGCTGGCTTCGAGGGCCTGCGCTGCGTCGAAGCGGTGGCGAAAAGCACCGAGAGCGGCCTCCTCCCGACCCAGAGCTGTCTGCAGGGCGGTCAGCGCTTCCAGCGCTCCACCGTCCGCCAGCTCGCGCAGGAGGCGGGCCTGGTCCTAGCCCAGGTCGGCACGTTCCTGACGCCGGGCGGCCAGGCGTCCGGTGAGTTCCTGGATCTCCTCCTCCAGGAACCTGCGCCGGTTGCGTACGACGAGTGGTGGAACGCCTTGACGTCGTCGAAGCGACGCCGGACCTGGTCGTTGAGGATGACCCCGAGCTCACGGTAGGCCGGCTCGAGGTAGGACACCTCGACGTCGGTGGTCTCGGTGACCGCGCCCCGGAGTTCTTCGAGGTTGTGCTGGTCGATCACGTCGTCCTGGGCGAGCTGCTTGATCCGGCGCCGGCGGCATCTACACCCTCAACACCACCAACGCCGCGGCCACGAAGGTCTCCCAGCTGGACTTCGCCCTGGCGGGCACCGCCTTCGGCGTCGACTTCAACCCGGCCGCCGACCGGCTGCGGATCATCAGCGACACCGGCCAGAACCTGCGCCACAAGGTGAACGTCGCCACCGGCGGAACCCTCGTCGACAACCCCGCTCACGCTCGCATGAAGTGTCGGCGGCGGGTGCGGTCGGGCCGAGATTCCCATCTATAAAGGAGCATCGTTCAGGCCGGTGCGTCGCAATGGCTGACGCACCGGCCGACGACTTTATTTTCTAATCAAGAGCAGTATATTGCTCGCCCGATCACAGCGCCGAGCTTGGCGCCCCACTTTCCGGACTTGTACCCCTCTGCCCCGATTGGATCTTTCTGAAGGTCGCGATAAATTTCGCACATCTCTCGACGCTTATCTCCATCTCCCGAGCCGTTCTTGGCGCGAGCAATGATGGCATCCGCGTTCGTCTTCTCCTGGACCGATCCAGGGTACTCATCAGGCGGGGAAACAAAGTCCGCGTGGATGACCTTTTGGACTATTTCTTCCGCATTCTTCTTCAGCTGGGAATTATTCCGGACTTCGGGCGTATCGGCGTAAGCCTTGTTGAACATGAAACCGACTAGGCCATAAATATATCCGGGGCTGACCGGGAAGGTGTCATGCCATTCCTTGGGGCTGCGTATAATGTAATAGAAACCAGTGCCATGGCCGTAGTACATCATTTCGTTGACCCGCAGGCGAAGTTCCTTGGCGTCGAAATTCTCGGGTTGCATGACGGCAACACGCATGAGGTAGTCCCAGTCGTCACTGAGCCTGTCATTGCTGTAGAAATTAATCGGGATGTTGGTCGCTGGCTTGGTGTCGTACCCTTGACCGTGCCACAATGCATAGTCGGTTAGCGCACTGCCCGCATTCTTGGCATGCCATACTTCGGAGTCCAAGAGCCACGGCCAGTCCGCCCCCGCTCCCCTCTTCTTGGCTTCCTCTGCTTCCCTCTTCAGGGCCTCAGCCCTTTCCTTCTTTTCCTTCTCGCGGGCCGCGGTCCATTCCTTTTGGGTGGCCCGAGCGGCTTTGTTGGCCTCTTCGACCTTTTCCCGCTTGGCGGCCTGGTCGTCGAGGCACTTCTTCCACTCTTCTGCAGTGCTTATATGCCCCAGCACGGGCGCCGACGATGCGAACCCCGACAACAACCTGGGGCAGGAAAACGTCGTGGTGGGTCAGCTCGCGTCTCCCGCACGCGTCACCTTCGCGCTCCGCAATGCCGCATCCGTCCGTCGCCAGTTCGTACTCGAAGCCGACACTTATCGGCTGATGACACGGGAGTGCGACGAGGGCTACAAGCGCCAGTTCGCAGGCGGCGGCCGTTCCACGCGCATCGCTGAAAGCCGCGCCCGCTGGGACTGGGCACGGCGCACGCAGGCCTATGGCGATTTTCCCGTCCCGCGGGGATGGTCGGTGCGCATCACGCCCAGCGAGCCGGTGCTTGAACCCGGTGAAGAGCTGACAGTCGAAGTGGTGATCGAGCCCGACACCCCAGGGTTCTCGGGAGAGAAGGTATTCAACGTCCACGGATTCTCCGTAGGCCCTGGTGGCACACGCCAATTGGTCGGCGGAGTGACAATCATGGTGAGGACGTGAGGGAGGAGCGGTGGCCTTCAAGAAGTTCACACAATGCTACGAGTACAAGCCGGAGTTGCAGCCCACGAGCAGGCCATACAAGAAACAGGACCTCCTCCGGGACAGCGTCGTACACCTGATATTGGCCCTCACCATCTGGGGCAGTTTCACCCTCATCGGCACGATTGGCGGGCCGATCGGCACCATCATCGGCGCCATCGTCGGATACTTCGTAGGAATAACCACAGGCGTTGCTACCGCTCTCAAACACGTCTCATATCAGTGGCGGTTCCATCGGCTGATCTGTCTCGCGAGAGAACCCAAGTGCGCGGTGGGAACAGTCATACACGGTCCGAAGTACTCTGCCTGGGGCCATGCCATCATCAGTGAAACGCCCTTCGGAGACTTCGACAACGACGAGTACTTCGATGTCCGGCTCATGCCACATCGTGAGAAGGATGACTACACCAGTCTGCACGAGCCTCCAGAGCCCGCGTCCGACCCTGACTCCGTACCCCCGCTGTACGGAAGCACAGCGGCTGATGCCGAAATATTCGCCAACCCGCGAAATGAGATATACCTGGACGGATTTCAGGGCCAAGAGCTTCTTCAGCCCAAGCCGCAGCTCGCGGACCCTAATCCCGATCTGGGCATCGGTTACAACAATCCTGGCAAGGAGCCAAAGGAGTTCCACACGGCGAGTGCCCTGCACTGCGAAGCCGAAGGGGATTTTTGGGTTCGAATGAACGACATGGCGCTGTGGTTCGGCATCCTGGCGATGGTCCTCATCACAGCGACTGCTGCGGGAGCGGCCGCCGGCGGGGCGGCCGGCGCCGCCGCGGGCTGCGCCTTGGGCTCGTGGGTCCTAGGGCCGGTCGGCTGCCTGATCGGCGCAGTCATCGGGGCCCTCCTCGGCGCGGCCGCGGGCGGTGCGGCTGCGGCCGCTCTCAGCGAAGTAGTTCTCAACGCAGTGATGAAGGCTGTCTTCTTTGCTGCTCCAGGCCAGGCAGAGGATGCCAACGTTGGGGACGCGGCACTCGGCGAAATCAAGGAGAACAGCAAAGTTGCCGTGCTTGGGGAGCACGTCTACGACGGCTTTCATGCCGGCTGGCACGAATTCCACCCTCTGATGGCGGTCATGAAGCTGGAGGAGGACGGAACGACCCCCAGCGTGATGCTCACATGGGACCCAAAGTTCTCCGACGACAAGGATCCGGTCTCAAACCTCGACAAAGAATCGATGATGAAAGGGCTCAACAGTGAGGCATTCGCTGAGCACGCCGTCAAGCTGAGAAAAGACTTGTGCACCCGGCTTCAGGAGGCCTTCAACCCCACAACACGCAAGACTCAGCAAAAGCTTGAGCACCGATGGACCATCCATCCACATGTCGACGGTTGCACGCCGCCGAAAGCCGGTCCGGACATAGGCTGAACCACCGTTCCAAGCTGTTCTCGGCGACGGAGGGAGCGTCGATGGAACCGTACGTGGTCATCATCGTGTTTCTGGCTGTGGGCACCGCGTTCACCCTGTCGGCCGCTGCGGGGTTCGGAGGGAGTCTGATCCTCGTTCCCACTCTGGCCCTCATACTCGGAACCAAATCCGGAGTGGCACTGTCGGCCCTTCTCCTGGCCGCCAACAACGTCGTCAAGGTATACGCGTACCGCAAAACGATTCCTTACCGAAAGGCAGTTCCGGTCATAGTCCTCGTCGCCGCCGGAACATTCCTCGGTGCGCAGTTGCTGATCGCGGCGCCCGAAAAGGTGGTGACCGTCGCGGTTGTCTTCTGCTTCGCCGCAGCCTTCCTCATTGAGTCGCTCCGCCTCGGGCGCTGGCGACACGTGGGCTCGCCAATCCTTGCGTTCCTCTCCGGTGCCACCTCAGGGTTCAGCGGGACGTCCGACCCACTCAAAGGGCTCGCCGTACGTGGACTGGACCTCGATCGCATGCACCTCGTTGGCGCGCTTTCCTTGGTTTCGCTCATCGGAGACACCACCAAGACAGCGATCTGGACGGAGGCTTCGCTCCTCACGGGCAGGCACTACTTCGTCGCCCTGGCTTGCGTGCCGCTCATGCTGGTCGCCACATTCTTTGGACGACGCTTCAACACAAGAGTCGGCGAACGGGGCTACACGGGCCTGTTCTGGACTGTCATGGCGGGGTATACCAGTCGCCTGCTGGTGAACCTGTAGGCAGCTACGTCTCCGCGGTGTTTGGTCGTCTGAACCTGCGCTGGGACCGTGCACGATTTCATCGGACCCGCGATCGGTGTTGGACTGCCAGCCTGTGGTCCGACTGATGGGTCATTCAGCAGGCCAGTGACTCCGCGACTACATGGCGCCCCTGCGGGAGGCGATCGGCAAGCCCCGCCGCGAGGCAGCCGACGCCTGTGCTCTGACAGGCCAGGCTCGCTCAGGCAGGAGTTGGCTGCGTAGGACACTTACCAGAAACGGTTGTTGCCGGATTCTGGGAACGGCCGCGGACGGCCGCTGTGGGAAATGTTGGCGAGATGCAGGAACACGCTTCTGTGCGTGTGGTGCGACGGCAGCCCGCAGTGTGGTGGCCCTCTGATCAAGTCCATCGCCCTGAAAGGGCCTTAGGAGAGCACCCATTGGGGTGGGTGTCCGGGGTCGGCTGGGCAGGTGAAGACGTGCAGGTCCCGGTCCCGGCCAAAGCGGAGCCGAGTGGGCTGGGCAACGGACTGGCCGCCCCGGATCGAGGCCTTCCCCTGGAGGGACGGGTCGCGGTCTTCCAGCGGCATCCAGCTGTGCGAGTCGGCGTCCATCTCGTCGCCGGCGGCGGTCAGCAGCAGTCGCATCGGGGTCGCGCAGGACGTGCAGTCGACGGTCAATGGGCCCGTCGACGCCCAGTTGGGAAAGCCGCCGACCCGCCAGCCGGGTGGGATCGACAGGTCGCTCTGGTAGCTGGGGGCGTCGCGGCCGTGCTCCGCCGTCTGGGCGTCGTCCCAGGCGTCGATGAGAGCGATCAGCGGGGCCGGCAGCGTGTCGTCCTCCGCCCAGGGATAGGTGTCTACCTGTTCGGGGTGCAGCACGCACGGCTCGGGGAGCTCGTCCTCCCACCGGAACAGAGGCACTTCAGGCGGGGCGGCGAGGAAGCGTTCCGCGCGTTCGGTCTCTGCGGCCCGCCGCCACCGCAGGAGGTAGCGGCGCTCCAGGTACGGACCGTGGGCAAACGGGCAGCGGAAGAGTTGCACCAGGTCCGCGCCGTCGGGCCCGGCTACCAGGCCCGGGATGTCCCGGCGGAAGAACTGGGCAAGCCCCACGAACGGCACCGACCCGTCCTCACCGCCCGTGCCGGCGCCGTGCCAAGGACGGCTCCGCGGCCACACGCCCGCGGCACGGGCGCTGCGGATCTCGTCCGGCACGTACCCCTCGGTTTCGTGCTGGTGGGGCTCGTGGCAGACCGGCCACGGCTCGCTGTCCGGCCACAGCATCGGCCCGCCGACATGGCTGTTGCGCACGTCGGGCTGTCCCGGCCGGGGGTGCAGGCGGGTTGTCCGGCCCCGGTAGGAGGCCAGTTCCGGGAAAACGGCCTCCACGGATATCGGTCTGGCCGGCGTGGTCCTGGTCATGCGCAGACCGTACGTGGCCGGGAAGACGTCGCGCGAACGGATCGCCGCAAGCCGTCCGGCGTTGACACAGGGGGGCGGGGTGGTGCTGGCCAGTCGTGGTGAAGGGGCCTTGCAGGCGAGGCCCCTTCAGTGACGCACCGAACTAACTACAGCGTGGCAGCGACTGCGGTTGCGGAGGCGGGGACAGCAGAGGAGGGTCCGGTCGAGTAGCCCCAGATCTCGTCAGAGGCGCCGTTGCAGGTGTACTGGGTGACACCGGCCCCGTTGCTCAGGCTGGATCCGACGCCCATGCACTTGCCCGAGTACTCGTTCTGCAGGAAGTACGCCCTGGCGCCGTTGCTGTCCGTGGTGGCCACGAAGTACCAGCGCTCGTCTGAGGCCGAGCCGTCGCAGCCCCACTGGATCATGGGTGCGCTGTTGGTGGTCTTGCTTCCCACGCCGGCGCACAGGCCGCTGTAGTAGTTGCCCAGGTAGTACCCGCTGCCTGCGTTGGCTGTGCCTGTCCCCAGGGCGATTGCTGCCATCGTGCCGGTGACCACGCCGAGATGTCGGCGTACTCGTTAGAGTGGCTCTGGCAAGATTTTCGTAGGCGGAGATCATCACGGTGACGCGGTCGATCGACCCGCAGCGCGGGCAGCATCTGACTGTGCTCTGTTGAACTGGTCAGTCTGTTACCGCAGTTGTCTGATGTGATGGTGATTTCGGTCGAGGTCTCCGATGCTGTGGTGGCGGTCCGTGCCTGCACGAGATCGAGTGTTTGCGGGATGTACGGGATGCGGACATCTCAGCACGTGGTGCCACAGCCGCTATGCACGGCATCTTTCCGACGTCACGCTCGCGGGCCGGCCTTTGCACATCGACTTGTCCGTACGCCGTCTGTACTGCGAGAACACGAGCTGCCCGAAGGTGACCTTCGCCGAACAGGTGCCGGGGCTGACCGTCCGCTACCAGCGGCGCACACCTCAACTGCAGCACTTGTTGGAGGACGTCGGTGTGGTGCTGGCCGGCCGGGGCGGGTCCCGGATGCTGCGGATCTTGAACATCAGACTCTCGCGGGTCGCCGTTCTGTCCCAACTGATGCGGGTGCCGCTTCCGCCACTGGTCACGCCCCAGGTCTTGGGGGTCGACGACTTCGCGCTCTACGGCGGCAGTTACGGAACTCTCCTGGTGAACGCCACCACGCGGCTTCCGCTCACGCTTTGGGAGGGACGCGACGCGGAACAGCTCGGCCGCTGGCTCCGTGAGCATCCGGGTGTTGAGGTCGCCTGCCGCGACGGCTCGCTCACCTACCGGCAGGGCATCACCAGCGGCGCCCCCGAAGCCGTGCAGGTCAGCGACCGATTTCACCTTTGGCAGGGCCTCTCCCGCCGAGTGCAGGACATCGCTTCCGCCCACCGCGGCTGCCTGCCCGCAGCACTGCCTCCGACCGGCGAATCCAATTCCGCACCGGGCGAGGAATCCGTCGAGAACACCACCGCGGACACGCGAGCCGAGCGCCACGCCCGAAGGCTTTTCGAAGCCGTTCAGGCCTTGACCCGTTCTGGGCGGAGCCACAGCTCCGTGGCCCGGGAGCTCGGCCTGAACCGCCGAACCGTCAGCAAGTACGCCCGAGCTCGCACCTGGCAAGAGGTCATGCGGCGCCCTCCACGCAAGTTCTCCGCCCTCGATCCCTACCTCGACTACCTCCAGCAACGCTGGGACGAGGGACAGCACAGCGCGAAGGTCCTGCACGAAGAACTGCAGACCAAGGGCTACCTCGGCCACTACCAGCGCGTGAAAATGGCTGTCGCACCCCTCAGGCGGGGCCTGCCCCTGGACGAGCCACGCGAGCGGCCGCCCTCCCCGCGCGAAGCGGCCCGATGGATCATGACCCACCCGCATCGGCGCAGCCCGCACATCAACGACCGCCTGCCCCGCCTCCTCGACCACTGCCCGGAACTCAGGACCGCCCACGACCTGGTCCGCCGGTTCGCCGCCATGCTCGACAACCGCGACGGGACCCACCTGCCCGAGTGGCTGGACGACCTCGCGATCACCGGACTCGCACCGCTGACCGGCCTTGCCAGAGCCCTTCGCGAAGACCGAGATGCCGTTGCCAAAGGCATCACCACCCCCTACAACTCCGGGGTCAACGAGGGTCGCATCACCGACGTCAAACTGCAGAAACGCATCATGGCAGGACGCGCCGGCGTCCGTCTCCTCAGACACCGCGTCGTCCTGATCGCCCACCTCCGCCGCCGCTATGCCGACCAGTCAAGCGTGCGACCGTGATGATCTCCGCCTACGAAAATCTTGCCAGAGCCACGTTCACTTGTACGCCGACAAAAGGCCGTCCTAGACACTGGGCGAGATCGGCGACGACCGGAGCCGGTTCGCCACGGCCGGAGGGCTGAAGGCGTACGCCGGATCCGCCCCGATCACGCGGGCCTCGGGCAAACGCCGCTACGTCGGACGCCGGTTCGTCAAGAACAACCGGCTCAACCACGTCGGCCACCTGTGGGCCTTCGCCTCCCTCAGCGGCTCATCCGGCGCGGACGCCCACTACCGGCGCCGCCGGGCGGGAGGGGACTGGCACATGCAGGCCCTGCGGCACCTGTTCAACCGGATGCTCGGCCAGCTTCACCACTGCCTCCTGGCACGCGTCCCCTTCGATGAAGCGGTCGCGTTTCCCCTCCTGCAGCAGCAGGGTGATCACTGAGACATCGGCCCATTACAGGCTGTCCCTTCCGAGCGGGGAGGGGGAGTCATGGCAGAGGTCGGTGGATGGATCTGGGAGCGCAGCCTGCGGTCGTTCCTGGAGTTGCTGGCGGCTGTCGCACTACGTGGGTTGCGGGTTCGATGCCACCGACTGGGAGACGGTGGCCCTGGCGGTCGAGGCGACCGACGACGAGCGGCCCGACGGCTGGTACTCGTATCCCTTGGTCGGTGAGCATCGACAGGTCGAGGTTCGGCTTGCCCGCGCGGTCGGCGGCGATGAGCTCATGGTGGCTGTGAAGGGAGCTCTGACGCCCGAATTGGAAGTCCAAGCGGACACCCTGCTGGCCGCCTTTGCAGCCGGCTGACCAAGGTCAACTTGACCCGCTAGCTGCATGAGGTGTCTTCCCCCGCGATAGCCGGGGAAAGAGGCTCAGTCGTAATGGAGGCGGGCGAGCTCGCGCCGCGATCTTTGCGAGAGCGCTGCCTCGTACAGGAGCCGGATGCGGGTGCCGTTGGCGGCCTGGCGGTGGGCGATCGGCTCGGCCTGGTCCGGCCGCCGACTCTGGCCTGAGGCTGTGGTCTCGGGCGGGGGTGGAGGCCCGTTTTGGGTAGTGATGAGTCGCCGCGTGCGGACGCTTTGCGTAGCCTCGTCACCGGAAGGACACCGGACAGCTATGCGGTCGCCGCTCCGCCGGTCGGGGTGCATAGGGGTGCTGGATGTCGATGCCAAGTCGGCGGGATCTGCTGGCGAAATCTGCGGGAGCGGTGGCGGTCGCACTCGTCCCCGGCTGCAGCGCGGCTGCGGACACGCCGCGGGAGCGGCCGGTCACCACGATGGACAGGCGTGTGGACTGGGCCGCCTTGCGGGCGCAGTTCCGTCTGGAGCCGGGGTGGGCGAATCTTGCGTTGTTCTATCTGGCCTCGCATCCGAAGGTGGTGCGGGATGCGGTGGATCATCTGAGCGCTCAGGTCGACGCCAATCCCCTCTCGGTGCCCACGGGGCTGGCGCTGCCCGATGGTCCCACCGGTTGGCCCCGGGTTCGCCAGGCGCTCGCGGGCTATCTGGGCGGCCGGGCCGAGGACGTCGCGATGACGGCAAGCACGAGCATCGGGCTGGGCGTCTTCTACAACGGCGTGGTGACCCGTCCGGGTCAGGAGTTCCTGTTGACGGAGCACGACCACGTTGCCCATCGCACCGCCGCCCGGCTGGCCGCCGACAAGCACGGCGACACGCTGCGGCTGGGTTCCTGGTTCGACGATCCGGCCACCGCGACGGCGGCCGGCATCGCGGCGGCGGTCGGCGAGGCGATCCGCCCGAACACCAGAGTCGTGGGGATCACCTGGGTGCAGTCGAGCACAGGGCTTCGGATGCCGGTGCGTGCGGTGGCCGACGTGGTGCGACGGGCCAATGAAGGCCGCAGCCCTGCCGACCGGTGCCTGCTGGTCGTCGACGGCGTGCACGGGCTGGCGGCGGTCGACGAGGATGCTGCTGGTCTGGGCGCGGACGTGGTGATCGCCGGCACGCACAAATGGTTGTTCGGTCCGAGGGGAACGGGGCTGGTGTGGGTGGCGCCGGACGTCCTCGACCAGCTGCGGCCCACGTTCGTGAGCTTCATCAGCGGCGGGGGAGCAGCGCCTTTGTCGCCCGGCGGGTTTGTGGCTTTCGAGCATGCCTTCGCCCTGCCGGTGGCGGTAGCGCTGCATGAGCAGCTGGGCCGGGCACGCGTCGCCGCCCGCATCACGCAGCTGTCGGCGCAGGTGAAGCAGGGACTGGACCGCATCCCCGGGATTACTGTGCACACCCCTGCCGATGCGAAGCTGTCCGCCGGTATCACCTGTTTCAGCGTGGCCGGACACGCCCATCAGCAGGTCGTGGACCACGCCGCGACCCGCCGCGTGCGGCTGTCCACCTCGACCTACACCCGGATCGGTACGGCCGTGATCAACACGCCGGCCGAGATCGACACCGCCCTCAACGCCTTGGCCGACCTCGCCCGCTGAGCCCGGCCCCTGAAGCCGACCAGACCACTCCTCGACGTCGTCTTCGGTGAGGAAGCCGCTGCTGTCCAGCGGGTCAGTGGTGTTCGGCGCTGGGGTGCTCTTCGTGCTGTGCGGTGGGGGCGGGGCTGGTGCTGTGGGTGGTGTGCAGGGTGAAGGCGGCGGTGCGGACGGTGCCTTGGTGCTTGAAGTCGAGGAAGAGGCGGTAGGCGCCGTTGGTGGGGGCGGTGGCCATAAAGGAGATGCCGGGGCCGGGCCGGGTGGTGCCGTCGCCGGGGTTCCCTTCGGGGTGGACGTGGAGGTAGGCGAGGTCTCCGGAGCGCAGGGCGACGAGGTGGCCGTAGGCGCCGAGGTAGGGCTCAAGGTCGGTGACGGGCGTGCCGTCCTTCGCCACGCTCAGCGTCAAGCCGGTCGTCTTGCCGGCCGTGAGCGTGCCGTCGAGGGTGACGGTGTAGCCGTCGACTTCGGCCGTGGCCTTCTGCGGCGGCAGCTCTCGCGGCTGGTAGGGGTCGGCGACGGCGAGGTCTGCGCCCAGGGTGAGGGGCTTGGCGCCCTGCCTGGCGGGGGTGAAGTCGGCGAAGACGCGGTAGTCGCCTGCCGCGGGCAGGTCGACGGGGGTGCTCCAGGTTCCGTCCGGCCCGAGGGCGGGGTGGAGATGGCGGAAGGTGTTCAGGTCGCGTGAGGCGACGATGAGGTGCAAGTCCTTGTCGTGGGCCGCGGCGTAGTCGGTGACGGCTTTGCCGGCCTCGTCCTTGATGGCGAAGCGCAGTGGAGCCTCCTGGCTGGCGGCCAGGGTGAGGTCAGCAGGTCGAGGGTGTAGCCGTCCTGGGAGATCTGCAGTCCGCCCGGGAGGGGCGGTGTCGCTGCGGTGTGCTGGTCACCGTGGTTCATCGCGTTGCTCTCCTGGTGTCCGGCGGCGTGCGGGGCGGGGGGCGTGTTGCCGGTGAGTGGATCGGCGACCGCTCCTATGCCGTAGGCGCCGGTGAAGGCGACAGCGAGGGCTGAGCCGTAGAGGCCGATCTTGGCTGTGGTGTTCATGGTGGTCTCCCGTGTCGTACGCGGGCCTGAGCGGCGCGCTGAAGGTTCCCGACGATCCCGAGCATACCCCTGGGGGGTATCAAGCAACGGGGCGGGAGGGATTTGCTCTTTCATACGGGCCGGGGGTATACGTGAATCTGCCGCAGATACCCCCAGGGGGTATTACTGACAGATGTTGGAGAACCAGATGTCTTCGTCCTGCTGCTCCCCGAATAACACCTGCTCCACCACCGCGCAGTCGTCGGTGGCCGTGGACGGAGTCCGCACCGTGTACGCGGCGGGTATGACCTGCGGTCACTGCAGGGACGCGATCACCAAGGCGGTCGGCGCCGTGGACGGCGTCAGCCGCGTCGAGGTTGACCTCGCCTCCGGGCAGGTCACCGTGGTCAGCGCCGCCGGTCTCGACGACCAGGTGATTGCCGCCGCCGTGGACGACGCCGGCTACGAGCTCACCGGCCGCACGGCCTGACCGCCCCTCCCTCTTCTTCTCCGTTTCGGGCCGCCGGGGGCCCGTGCAGGGCCCCGGCCGTCCGCCGCCACCAGGAGCACGCATGAGCACCGCCACCACCACCGTCGCCACCACAGGCGCCGCCGAGGTCGAGCTTGCCATCGGCGGCATGACCTGCGCCTCGTGCGCCGCCCGGATCGAGAAGAAACTCAACCGCATGGACGGGGTGAGCGCGACGGTCAACTACGCCACCGAGAAGGCCAAGGTCACCTACGGCTCCTCGGTCTCGGTCGCGGATCTGATTGGCACGGTGGAAGCCACCGGCTACACCGCCCGCGAGCCCGAATCGCCGGCAGCGCCCGAAGGCGGTGTCGGCCGGGGGGACGCCGAGGGCGAGGGCGCGGGCGAAGCAGGCGCCCTGCGGCCGCTGCGCCAGCGCCTGATCACCGCGGTCCTGCTGTCCGTGCCGGTCATCGCGATGGCCATGGTCCCGGCCCTGCAGTTCGATTACTGGCAGTGGCTCTCCCTGACCTTGGCCACGCCCGTGGCCACCTACGCGGCCTGGCCGTTCCACAAGGCCGCGTTCACCAATGCCCGGCACGGCGCGGCCACCATGGACACCCTGATCTCGGTCGGCACCGGCGCGGCGTTTCTGTGGTCGGTGTGGGCGCTGTTCTTCGGGACGGCCGGCACGCCCGGTATGACGCACCCCTTCGAGCTGACCATCGCCCGCTCCGACGGTGCCGGGAACATCTACCTGGAGGCCGCCGCCGGCGTCACCGCGTTCATTCTGGCGGGCCGCTACTTCGAGGCCCGCTCCAAGCGGAAGGCCGGCGCGGCGCTGAAGGCGCTCCTGGAGCTCGGCGCGAAGGACGTCACCGTCCTGCGCGGCGGCCGCGAGGAGCGCATCCCCACGGCCGAGCTGCGGGTGGGGGACCACTTCGTCGTCCGTCCGGGCGAGAAGATCGCCACCGACGGCACCGTGACCGAGGGCTCCTCCGCGGTGGACGCCTCCATGCTCACCGGCGAATCCGTCCCCGTCGAGGTGGGCGTCGGCGACACGGTCACCGGCGCGACCCTCAACGCCGGTGGCCGCCTGGTCATCGAGGCGACCCGAGTCGGTGCCGACACCCAGCTGGCCCGGATGGCGAAGCTGGTGGAGGACGCGCAGAACGGCAAGGCCGCAGCCCAGCGCCTCGCTGACAAGATCTCCGCCGTGTTCGTGCCCGTCGTCATCGCCCTGGCCCTGGGCACGCTCGGGTTCTGGCTGGGCAACGGCGCCGGGTGGACCGCCGCGTTCACCGCCGCGGTCGCCGTGCTGATCATCGCCTGCCCCTGCGCCCTGGGACTTGCCACGCCGACCGCGCTGATGGTCGGCACCGGCCGCGGCGCCCAGCTCGGCATCCTCATCAAGGGGCCCGAGGTCCTGGAGTCGACCCGCAAGGTCGACACCATCGTCCTGGACAAGACCGGCACCGTCACCACCGGCAAGATGACCCTCCTGGCCGTTCACACCGCCGAGAGCACCGAGGAGACCGAAGTGCTGCGGCTGGCGGGCGCTTTGGAGCATGCTTCCGAGCACCCCATCGCCCAGGCCGTCGCGACCGGTGCCGCCGACAAGGTCGGCTCCCTGCCCGCTCTGGAGGACTTCGCCAACCTTCCCGGACTCGGCGTCCAGGGGATCGTGGAGGGCCACGCCATCCTCGTCGGACGCGAGAAGCTCCTTGCCGAATGGGCCATCACCCTGCCCGCCGCCCTGAAGGAGGCCAAGGACCGGGCCGAGGCGGCCGGGCGGACCGTGATCGCGGTGGCCTGGGACGGCGAGGCCCGCGCGGTCCTGGAGGTCGCCGACGCCGTCAAGGACACCAGCGCCGAAGCGATCACCCGGCTCAAGGCCCTCGGGCTGACGCCGATCCTGCTGACCGGAGACAACCAGGCCGTCGCCGACGCGGTGGCCGCCGAGGTCGGCATCGAGCAGGTCATCGCCGAGGTGATGCCCGAGGACAAGGTCGACGTCGTCAAGCGCCTCCAGGTCGAAGGCCGCTCGGTCGCCATGGTCGGCGACGGGGTCAACGACGCGGCCGCCCTGGCCCACGCCGACCTCGGCCTGGCGATGGGCACCGGCACCGACGCCGCGATCGAAGCAGGCGACCTGACCCTGGTCCGCGGCGACCTGAGAGCTGCGGCTGACGCGATCCGCCTGTCCCGCAAGACGCTGGGCATCATCAAGTCCAACCTCTTCTGGGCCTTCGGCTACAACGTCACCGCCCTCCCCCTGGCCGCCGCCGGCCTGCTCAACCCGATGATCGCCGGAGCCGCCATGGCCTTCTCCTCGGTCTTCGTCGTCGGCAACAGCCTGCGCCTTCGCTCCTTCCGCGCCGACAGCTGAACCCGCACCCGCCACTGCCCCCGCCCGGCCACCGCCGGGCGGGGGCAGTGGCACATCCGAGGTCGCAGCAGCGGAACACATCACCGCACCCTGTCGTTACATCTATACCCCCCCGGGGTAATCAGTGAAGGGAAGGGATCGCCGTGCACGGCTACACCGCCAACAAGGACGACGTCCTTAAGCGACTGCGCCGCATTGAGGGGCAGGTGCGGGGTCTGCAGCGCCTGGTCGAGGA
Organism: Streptomyces sp. NPDC058525; assembly: GCF_042719495.1. Lineage (NCBI taxonomy): Bacteria > Bacillati > Actinomycetota > Actinomycetes > Kitasatosporales > Streptomycetaceae > Streptomyces > Streptomyces sp. NPDC058525. The sequence continues at coordinate 5,750 of NZ_JBHXNP010000135.1, read as the reverse complement.
GGGCACCTACTGCATCGACGTCCTCACCCAGGTCAGCGCCACCACCAAGGCGCTGCAGTCCTTCGCCCTGACGATGATGGACGACCACCTCCAGTCCTGCGTGGCCGACGCGATCGCCCAGGGCGGCGACCAGGCGCAGGACAAGATCGCCGAAGCGTCCCAGGCGATCGCCCGGATGGTCCGCACCTGAGGTGCGCGGACTGCCGGGCGGGGCGGCAGTCAGCGCTGCTTCGCCCTGTCACGTAGGGCGGTGACCATCCATGAGCTGCTGCGCAGCCACACCGCCCCGTCCGACTCGTATCGGCCGAGCGCATCGGTGAGCGCCTGGCGCGCCTTGGCCTGCTGGTGCGGGGTGACCTGGCTGAGCAGGTGGCGGCCGGGGCCGGAGTCCAGCAGGAACGCCGCGGCGTCCGCCGCGTCGGTGCCCCACTTGCCCGGGACCTCGATGCGCTGGACCTCGACGTCGGTGAACCCGCCCGCGGTGACCAGGGCGCGGATGCGGCAGGGGTCGGTGAGGGAGAACATGCCGGGGCCGCCGGCCTTGCCGAAGCCGCCGAGCGGCACGATAGCCTCCAGTGATGCCAGCGCCTCGAGCCACTGGTTGGCCTCGGCTTCGGCCGCGCAGATGAAGGCCAGCCGGCCGCCGGGGCGCAGTGCGCGGTGGAGGTTGGCGAAGGCAGCGGCGGGGTCGGCGAAGAAGGTCATGCCGTACCGGCTGATGACCGCATCGAAGCTCTCGGCGTCGAACGCCTGGACCTGCGCGTCGCCCTGGACGAAGGAAACGTTCTCCACCCCCTCCCGGACGGCGCTCTCCCGGGCCTTCGCCAGCATCGGGCCGGACAGGTCCAGCCCCAGCGCCTGTCCCCGGCCCGCACGCCGGGCCGCGAGGCGGGTGGTACGCCCCGCCCCGCATCCCACGTCCAGCACGCAATCGGTTTCCGCGACGGCCGCAGCATCCAGGAGCGGCTGGTTGAAGCCGTCGTTGACGGCGTCCCAGCGGTCCTGGCTGCGGGCCCACTGCGCGCCCTCATATCCGTTCCACGCCTCGGCCTGCGCGGTGTTGGCGAAATCAGCCATGAATGACTACCTCCCGCCGGGGCGCAGCACCGCACCCCGGCCCTAGTATGGGCAAGTGCCCAAACAGTATGGGCGGATGCCCATACTTGCAATGGGGTTGAGGAAGGGGCGGTTGTGTCACCTCGTGGAGTGGCGATTCCCGATTTGCGCGAGCGCTTGTTCGCGGCCGCGGAGAGGGTGGTGGCCCGCGACGGCGCGGCGGCTTTGACCAGCCGCGCGATCACCGCGGAGGCGGACTGCGGCAAGGGCGTCCTGCACACGCATTTCACCGGTCTGGACGAGTTCGTTGCCGAGCTGCTCCTGGACCGGTTCGCGCGCAGCGCCCGCCAGGCCGAGGCGCTGGAGGCGAAGGTGGGCCAGGGCACGGTCGCCGGCAACCTCCAGCAGGTCGTCCTCGACCTGCTGGAGGCGCTGCCCGCGCCGGTAGTGGGGCTGGCGATGACGCGCCCGGCCGCCGCACAGCACACCCGGGAAGGGTTCCAGTCCGGCGCGCCCGCCTTCGACGCCATCCAGCACGCCTTCACCGCCTACCTGCAGTCCGAGCAGCGCGGCGGCCGGCTGCCCGCCGACGCCGACACCGCCACCATCGCGCTCGCGCTGGTCGGCACGGTCCACCACCTGCTGATGACACGTATTCCCGGACGGGGAGAGGACGTGGAGGCGACCACGGGGCGACTGCTGGCCGTTCTGCTCGGCCGCGCCGGGCAGCCGCCGACGGCGTAGCCCTCGGGGGTCAGGGCCCGGCCGTCGGCGCCTGCCCCGTGGCGGCCCCTGCCGGGTGTCGGCCCGGCAGGAGCTGATGCCGGCGGTGGGCAGGTCAGTGTTCGGTGTTGCCGTGGTCCGGGCGATGGACGACGGTCCATGTGCGGCCGCCGTCCTTGGACTCGTAGACGGCGTCGTTCGTGTCGGCGGCCAGCAGGTGAGCGGGGCTTGCCGCAGTCAGTACGGCGGGCTGCGCGCCCTGGGGGAGGCGGCCGCGTTCGGTCCAGGACGTCCCGTCGCCGCTGGCCAGGACCTTGCCATCGGTCGCCAGGGCGATCAGCTGGCCGGGGGCGGGTCGCTCTACGGCGGTCAGGGCGGGGGCTGTGGGGACGGGCTGGAAGCGTGTGCCTCCGTCGGTGCTGTGCAGCAGCCCGTCGCGGGTGGTCGCCCACACTTCCTGCGGTGCCTCCGGATGGGTGGCGAGATCGCCGCCCGGGATCTTCGCGCGCCGCTCCCAGGTGGCGCCGGCGTCGGTGCTGCGGATCAGGCCCAGATGCGGTGAGGTTGCCGTCGGGTCGACGGGTGAGGGGTGGCCGCTGGCGAGGAAGGTGCGTGGGCCGGTGACGGTGAAGCCCATCGTGTCCTGGTAGCGGTCGGCGATCCGTACGGCGCCGGTGGTGCCGAGTCGGAAGACGCCGAGGTGCCCGGCCGCGTAGAGGGTGCCGTCGGCGGGGTCCACGCCGAGACCGTGGAGATGCCCCGTTCCGGGGTCGGCGTTGCTGGCCCTGGTTGCGGCGGGCTGGCTGTCGGTGGCCGAGCAGGCGGTCAGCAGCAGGACACCGGTGGCTGCGGTGGCCGCGAGCGCGGGTATGCGGAAGCGGATGGTCATGTGTGAGGTCCAGAACGCTCGAAAGGGATGAAAGCGGGTCGGCCCCGGGTGCGGGCAGCCTTTGGCGGCTGCCCGCACCGGGGTGTGCTGAGACGGGTCAGCTTGTGCCGAGGAGCGTCTTCATCGGGCGATCTCGGCGCTCTGGGAAGTGATGATCGCTCCGGCCATGTCCTTGGCGGGCTGGTAGGCGCCCTCGGACTGCTCGGTCTTGGCCATGGCGACGGCGCCTTCATGGTGCTTGACCATCAGCTTCAGGAAGGCGGTGTCGAACGCCTTGCCCGAGGAGGACTCCAGCTGCTTCATCTCCTCGGCCGTCTTCATCCCGGACATGTCGTGCCCGCCGTGGCCGTCGCCCGCGGCCGGGACCTGCTCGCCCCACGAGGTGAGCCAGCCGGAGAGGGTCTTGATTTCCGGGTCCTGGGCCTTCTTGATCTCGCCGACGAGCTTCTTGACCTCGGCGGACTCGGCGCGGGTCGCGGCGAGGTCGGCCATCTCGATGGCCTGCTGGTGGTGGGGGATCATCCCCTGGGCGAACGTCACGTCGGCGGCGTTGTGGTCGCCCTGCTGCGCCGGTGCGCTGGCGGAGGCGGACGGCGTGGTGTTGTGGCCGTTGTGGGCGGCGCCGTTGTCGTTGTCGTTGCCGCAGGCGGCGAGGACGAGGGCGGCGGTGGTGGCGGCGGCCGGGCGGTGACGCGGCGGATCAGGGAACGCTTGGGCATGGTGCAACTCCTGCTGTCGGAGCACGCATAGGCGTGCGGAGATAGGGCGGGGCCGAAGGGGGCTCGCCGGCCTGGGGCCGGGCATGCCGGGGCCGCCCTATATGCGCAGGAGTTGCAGTTCGCTCAGTGACGGCGGTGCCCGGCCGCAGGCGGTGGCGCCAGGGCTGATCCCGTGCGCGAGGACCGCCTGGCTCTCGGCGTGGCCGGGCAGAACCGCGGGGGCTGGCAGGACGGGGGCGCCGGCCGTTCCGGCGGCCGCGCAGGTCGCATCGGCGTGCTCGGTGTGGCCGCCCCGTCCGCTGCCGGCCGGGTCGTCGGCGTGGACGCACCCCTGCGTGGCCGCGGCGTCGGAGCCGGCCGCCTGCCCGTGGCCGGCGGCCGGCGCGTGGTGGGAGGCGACCGCTGCGTGCGCGCCCGCCGGCTGCGGGGCGGGCCCCAGGCCGTGCATGGCCACCAGGCCCGTGAGCACGGCAAGGACCAAGAGCAGGCAGGAGCGCAGCCCGACGGGCTTCACCGCTCGCACCACCTGGCCGTCCATAGCCGCATCGTAAGCAGCCCGCTTGGTGGTAGGCGAGGCGAGGGGGGCCGACTGCCATTGAGGAATACCCCCTAGGGGTATAACGTTCCCGCCATCGAAGTCATACCCCCTGGGGGTATGAGGGGTTTTTCTGTCTTTGGGGAGCGGTCATGGAAACCGTTAATCCGCGCCGGTGGTGGGCCCTCGGGGTGCTCGCCGCGGCACAGTTCATGGTGATCATGGACACGTCGATCATCGGAGTGGCGCTGCCCGAGATGCAGCGCGACCTGGGGTTCTCTCAAGGGGACCTGCAGTGGGTGTTCAACGCCTACGTCATCGCCTTCGGCGGACTGCTCCTGCTGGGCGGCCGCCTGTCGGACCTCCTGGGCGCCCGCAAGGTGTTCGTGGCCGGGTGGGGCGTCCTGATCGCCGGCTCCGTCGTTGCTGCGGCCGCCCATAGCGCGTGGGTGGAGGTCGCCGGCCGCGCCGTACAGGGGGTCGGCGGCGCGCTGATCGCACCCGCCTCGATGACCCTGCTGATGATGCTCTTCGGCCACAGCCCCAAGGAACTGGGCAAGGCCCTGGCCCTGTACGGCGCGGCCGCCCCGGCCGGCGGCACCGCCGGCGTCTTTCTCGGAGGCGTGTTCACCCAGTGGGCCAGCTGGCCGTGGGTGTTCATCATCTACATCCCGATCGGCATCACCACCCTGCTCGCCACCGGCCTACTGCCGGCCGTCGCCGCCCGCCGCGGCGGCGGAGTCGACGTCCTGGGCGCGGCGGCCGTCACCGCCGGGCTCGCGCTCACCGTCTTCACCGTGGTCCGCGCCCCCGAGACCGGCTGGGCGACAGCGCAGACGGTCCTTCAGCTGATTGCAGGCGCCGCCCTGCTGGCCGTGTTCGTCCTCATCCAGCGTTCCGCCCGCTCGCCGCTGATGCCGCTAGGCATCTGGCGCACCCCCGGCCTCGGCGTCTCCAACCTGGCGATGGCGCTGCTGGGGGCGGCCTGGATCCCGATGTGGTACTTTCTCAACCTCTACCTCCAGCAGGTCCTCGGCTACGGCGCCTTCGCCTCCGGCGCCGCCCTGCTGCCGATGACCGGCCTGCTGATGGTCTTCATGACCACCGCCAGCGCCCGCCTGCTCGGCCGCTTCGGCCCCAAGCCGCTCATCACCGGCGGCCTGCTGGTCCTGGCCGCGGGCCTGGTGTGGCTGTCGGCGGCCCGCCCGAGTGGATCCTTCGTCATCGACGTCCTGCCGGCCTCGCTGGTGGCCGCCCTCGGCATGGCCCTCGCCTACATCCCGACCCTGATGGCGGCCATGTCCGCCGCCCCGCAGGAACAGGCCGGTCTCGCCTCCGGCATCGTCAACACCACGTACCAGGTCGGCTCCGCTCTTGGCCTCGCAGCCCTGACCGCGCTCGCCACCTCCCAGGGCGCGGGCGCGCTCGGCGACCTGCCCGCCCTCACCGACGGATTCAGCGCCGCATTTCTCGCCGCGGCCGCCATCGCCGTCGCGGGCGCCCTGGCCACCCTCACCCTCATGCGTGGCAAGCCGCAGAGCCCGCCCACCGAAACCGCCCCCACAGCAGAGGACGCGCAGCGGCAGCACGCCCCCAACTGACCGGGAGAAAGCGAGAAGGTCCGCCGATACCCCCTCGGCGGGCCTTCCCTAGGGCGGCAACGCAGCAGCGCGGCGCAGGGCTCGCGCCCGTGCGTACCTGCAACGGGGCGGGCCCGTCCGCCGCTCTCACGCGACCAGGAAAGCGCGGCCCGTCGCAGACCGGGTCTAGCAGTGATCCAAGAAACTCCTCTTGGATATACCCCCAAGGGGTATACAGTGATGGTGTG
>NZ_JBHXNP010000134.1:0-21207 GCF_042719495.1 Streptomyces sp. NPDC058525 | reverse complement strand
CCCCCCCCCCCCCCCCCCGCGGGGGGGGCCCCCCCCCCCGCGCGGGGGGGGGCGCCCCCCCCCGGGCCTGGTGTGAAGCGGACCCTACTTTGGGGCTGTTCGTCTGAGGGGCCCGGACCGGCGGGTTCAGCCGGTTCTGTTGCAGCCGATGGCCGGCTGGTGTCCGTGGGTGTGGGTGTGGGTGTTGCTGGGGACGTCGGCCCGGGTCGTCCCGGTTGGGTCACGCGGCGAGGCTGTGTTCGCCTCGCCGGCGATGTAGGTGACGTCCTTGACCTTGGTGATCGCTACGACGGGGACGTTGCTGTCCTGGGTGGTGCCGTTGCCGAGTTCGCCTTCGCCGTTGTAGCCCCAGGTGAAGACGAGATCGCTGCCGCTGTTCTTGCCGTGGGACTGGTACTGCTTGTCCTTGGCGCAGTGGCAGGAGTTGCGCAGGGCGAGGTTGTGCTCCTCTTGAGCAGGGCCAGGCAGTGGTTGTAGCCCGCGGCGAGCCCGGTGATGTTCTTCAGGCCGTTGACGGTGACAGGCACGTTACTGTCGGCGTTGGTGCCGTTGCCGAGCTGGCCGTCGCTGTTGGCGCCCCAGGCCTGCGCGAGGGACGCCGCACCGGAGTTCTTCTGCTTGTCGCCCGGGGGTATCGGCCGCGAACGCGGCCGGGGACCACGCCAAGACCGCTACCAGGGCCGACCGCCGGCATCTTCACGGCCCGCCGGGCGGCCGGGAAGCTCACTTCCCCATGACACTCCACTTCTCATCGGCCCCGCCCGCCACCGTCTCCCCAGGGTGCCCGCTCTCATGACTGCGCCACATCTACCAGAGCCGCCGCCGCCTGCCGGGCGGGGCAACGCGCACAGGTTGCGAGTCGTCGGGGAACGGAGCTGGGCGGACGCACGCCGCGCGCGAGGGCGGAGAGCCAGGCCCCCGGCGGCTGCAGCCTCGTCCCCCTGCGCGCTGCACACTGCCGCCCCGAACGGGTGCCGGCCGGAGGCAGCAGCGGGGGTTTGGACTCGGTACGAGCGAGAGAGCCATGCCAGTTGCGGCGATCTCGCCCGCACAGCGCCCTACGCAGGCATGCGAGAAGGAGTGTCGGGATATGAAGGTGCGTCACATTCTTGCGTTGGCGGGCACGACGGCAGGGGGGCCTGGCCGCCGCGCTCATCCTGGGAACGTCCGCGACGGCGCACGCCGCACCGGTGCCCGTCAAGAACGACAGCCACCGCTCGGTGACGGTCCAGGACACCGCCGACGGAACCCACGAGCGCCTCAAGCGCTCGTCCCAGACCACCGTCGAGGGCCGTACTCACACCATCGTCAACAGCCGCACCCACGGCACCTGCACCCTCGACGCCGCCCAGTTCCGCAACCTGACCATCCACGACGCCCCGGAGAACAAGGTCACGATCAGCGGCGAGGACACCAGTGGGCAGACCAAGACAGCCTGCGAAGCGTTCTGACCACTGCCCCGCGTCAGCCCTTCCCGGACCACCTCGCTCCTGCTGAGTTGCGCGCCGACAACTCATCAGGTCCCTCACCGGTGAGTTTCCTGGAGAGTCACCCGACTCCGGGTCGGTGACTACGTTTTGGCGGGCGGCCTCTTGGAGCAGATCGCCGATCTCCGCTACCGGCACGGCGCCAGCCGCACGATGATCATGCGGACTGGGGCGTGTGGCGTGTGCGTGGCCGAGTCCACGGTCCACGCCTGCCGCCGCTCCCCGGACCTGGTTCGGGCCGGCCGGTAGGGGGAGGCGCCGTGCTGCGACGGGGCGCACTGGAGAGGGCGGGGCGGGGTCGTGCGGCATGGCGGTTGGTGCGGGCCGCCGGCCGCCTTCGCAGCGCCCGCCGGCTGGTTCACCCCGGTGTCAGCCACCGCCCTGGAAGGCCCAAAGCACGAGGGCTGCCGTGTAGAGCGTGAAGGTCGCCAGGTGCGCGTATGTCAGGGCGATGAGGGCTCCGGCGCTGCCCAGGGCCAGGGCGCGGGTTTTCGCGTGCGTGCGGGTGGGGGGACGCCAGGAGGCTGTCACGAGTGCAGCCGGAACGATGTACGGCACGGTCAGCCATGCCGAGCCGTGAATCAGCGGGTTGGAGCGGTAGCCCCACGCACCGGCCAGTGCCGCTGCCATGGTGAGCAGGGCAGGGGCCAGCCACCACTGCGAGGCCGGGAGCCGGGTCGCCGGAGGGTTCGGGGGGCAGGAGGTGTTCATGAGCCCATTGGACCGGCCGGGGCGCGCCGTGCGGATGGGCGCAGCTACTCAGGCTGGTCTCGTCCGCGTACCCAGCCGGAAGGGCTGCAGGCTTGAGGGCACCGCTGACGGCACGTCCAGGACCCGCGGCAGCGCCGCGAGGCAGAAGCCGCTGGGCGCGATGCTGCCGCGCCCCCGACGGGCAGCGTAGTCACCGGGCGTCGTCGTCGACTGGGTGCGGTTGATCTCGCCCGCGATACGGGCCCGGGGCCAACCGTGGGCAGCACGCAGTTCGCGCGTCAACCCACCGAGGTCCCGATGGCAGAGACTTAGGGCCTGTGTAATGTCGTGATCACCCGGGCCTTTGAGGAGGTCGTCGGTCCAGATCATGGCGGCGCGGAGGTGGAGGCCGACGAGGTAGCCGCCTGGGGTTTGTCGTATCGGGTGGCGATCCCTCGCCAGGCCTTCAGCTTGTTGATCAGACGTTCGACGGTGTTCCTTCCCTTGTAGAGATCAGCGTCGTGGGCGATGGGCCGGCCGTCTCGTGCGCCCTTCTTCTTGCGGTAGGCGGCCTGCGCTCGTTTCTCCGGGATGACCGCCTTGATTCCGCGTTCGCTCAGGTAGGAACGGTTGCGCGGGACGAGTACGCCTCTTCCGCGGCGACCGAACCGGGCGTCGTGAGGGGACGGCCGACCAGCAGCCGGACCCTCACCTTCGCGAGCACGGGGATGAACTGCGGGCTGTCCCCTGCCTGCCCGGCAGTCAGGACCAGCGCGAGCGGACGACACCGGCGGTCCGCGGCGAGATGAATTCTGCTCGTGAGTCCGCCCCGGGGACCGGCCGAGCAGGGCTTCCTTCAGGCGGAGCCTGCGTCTGCGCCGGATGAGCCGGCGTTCGTCCTGTCCGTTCTGTTCCGCGCCGCCCCCTGCCTAGAGGTCTGAATCTCCGATGGACCCGGGGCGGCGTTGTCCAGCCCGGGCAGGACGTGTGTGGTCCGGTCGGTGCCGTGCCGACCCCTTCGACAGTTGTTCCCGTTTTCCGCAGAGCCCAGGGACCTGTTCACGAATGGGTTCGTGTGGTTCCCGGAGCGATGAGGCGGCTGGCCGAGGGGCCGTAGAAGACGCCGGCCTGCACGGGCTGGGTGGGGGCGTTGGTGCGGACTGCGATGAATCCGAGGTAGGGGACCTTGATTGTGGGAGACGTGGCTCCTCCTTCCGTTTCCGGTGGGTGCGGTGCCAGTTCGGCTCGCACCATCCGCTCAGCGTATGGACCGCGGGCGGGTCGGAGAGGTCATCCGGTTGGAGGATGGTCGGGGGGAACGCCCCTTCCGGGCCGGGCCTTCCGCCAGTCGGGGCCCGGTGGGGGAGCTGGCTGCGTGGGCCGTGAGGGGGTTTAGGCCCGACGGGGGTTCATGCGGGTAGGGGGCCGTTCGTTGTCCGTGCCGTCCGTGCCGTCCGTGCCGTCCGTGCCGTCCGTGGGGTCGTGGGGTCGTGATCTTCGTCCGGGCACGGGCAGGGGTCCGGCACCGGGCGGCTGACGAGGATGGGTGGTGCCTCATCCCACGTATGGCCCGATTGGTGGACGAGGGCTGTGGGCGGCGTCACACAGACTCGAGGGCATGGTTATCGATCGACGGCGATCGCCCCCGCGGAGTTCCCGCTACACGCGTCATCCGGCGGGACCCCGGACCACACGACCTGGCACTCGACAGCACAACGAATCCGAAGCCAAGAAGGCGCCGCCGACTCGTCCAGGCCGCCGTGCAGAAGCTAACCGTCGACAACTCGAACTGACCTGAACCGAACCACGAAACACCAGCGCCCAGCGCTGTTCTGAAAGGAGCAACCATGAATGAGATGCCGTGGGACTACGACACGTTTCCGTCCGATGAGGTCATTGTCATCACCGACTGGCAGTTCGCTCTCTTCCGTGGGAGCGCCGACTGAATCACTGCCGACGGTGTGAACCAGTGCGGCCTCACTTCAATCCATCGGTGAAGGCTCTCCCCCTTCCGGGGAGAGAGCCTTCACCGATCTTCGATGAGTAGGTGACATGAATCTTCTGCGGTATCCCCCGGCTGCCCGGGACGGCGGAGTGGACGTGATGTGCGGCCGCCGTGTAACCGATCCGTACCGGTGGCTCGAGGACAGTGACAGCACCGAGTGCAGGCGATGGCTCGCCATGCAGGAAGAGCTCTGTGCCGCTCAGGCTGAGTCGTGGCCCATGCGCTCCGTGTTCCGGTCGCTGCTACGGGAGCTGACGAATGCCGGCGGTTCACTGACCCCGATCACGTCCCCGCCCGTCGAGCGAGGAACGCGCCGGTTCTTCCTGAGCCGTCGGGCGGGCCAGGAACTGCCCGTTCTCATGTGCGCGGACGGTGACGGGCCCGGCCGTGTGCTGCTCGATCCCATGGCCGTCGATCCTACCGGCGGCACCACGCTCGACCTGTGGCGTCCGTCGTGGACGGGCCGGCTCCTGGCCTACCAGCTGTTCGTGAAGGGCAGCGAAGAACCACAGCTGCGTGTGCTGGAGGTGGACGGGGGGCACGAGACCGAGGTTCCGCTCCAGCCGGGGCGCCCCAGCCCGGTGGCGTGGCTGCCCGACGATTCCGGCTTCTACTATGTGGCCGGATCCGCCGCAAGCCGGTCACGCCAGGTCCGGCTGCACCGGCTCGGTACCGCCGTGCACGACGACGCGGTGGTCTTCGACACGGTGTTGCGGCAGCTCTCGGTATCGATCAGCCCGGACGGGACATGGCTGGCGGTGACCTGCGCGCCCGGGGCCCAGGCCGGCAATGCCGTCCGTCTCGCCCGCCTGGAACGAGGACATCCGGGCGCCCCCTCCCTCCGGCTCGTACACGACGGAACCCACGACGGAACCCAGGCACTGCTCAAATTCGGGCCACGGGGGCTGATCTACGCGATCACCAACAGCGGCGCCCCGGGAGGGCGCGTGTGCGCGGTGGACCCCTCCCGCGCCCCCGGCTCCTGGACCAGCTTGATCATTCCTGAGCCCGGGCACGTCCTGTCCGGATGCGTGGCACTCGCCCACCCGGAAGACGGCCGCCTCCACTACCTGGTCACCACGACCGCACAGGGCCGCACCCGGCTCTGCCTGTACGACGCCCAGGGCAGCCTCCTGTCACCTGTGCCTACACCCGGAACCGGCCCGGCGACACTGACCAACCTCACCACGGCCCCAGGCGAGCCCGACCACGCGTGGTTCATCCACACCAGCTTCCTCCACGCCCCGGCCGTCTACCGGTTCACCCTGGCCGACCACAGCACACACCCGGGCCCGCCCGCCCGTGAGGACGCCCGTGAGGACGCCCGTGAGGACGCCCGTGAGGACGCCCGTGAGGACTCCGACACCGGCGCCATCGTGCGACAGGTGACCTACAGCTCGGACGACGGCACCGAGATACCGATGTACCTGATCCTGCCCACCGGGGCACCCGAACGCCCCCGTCCGACGATCCTCACCGCCTACGGCGGCTTCGGGCTGTCAGCAGCCGCGAACTACAGCCCCGCACTCATGGCCTGGGTCAAAGCCGGAGGCATCTACGCCATCGCCGGCATTCGCGGCGGAGGTGAGAAGGGAGCCGCTTGGCACGCCGCCGGAAGCGGCCGGAACAAGCCCAACGCCTTCACCGACTTCTCCGCTGCAGCCCGCTGGCTCACCGCCCACGGCTGGACCACCCCGCAGCAGCTCGCCATCCGCGGATCGTCGCACAGCGGCCTCACCGTCGCTGCCGCGATCACCCGCGACCCCACCCAATACGCCGCCGCCGTCTGCTCGAACGCCCTCACCGATATGGTCCGCTACCCCCGCTTCGGTCTCGGACCCTGGTGGCTGGGGGAATTCGGCAACCCGGCCGACCCCGACGACCTCGGCACGCTCCTCAGCTACTCGCCGTACCACAACGTCACCCCCGGCACCCGCTATCCGGCCGTCCTCCTCACCAGCCCTCGCCGCGACCCCCGCGTCGGCGAGGCCCACATCAGGAAGTTCACAGCCGCCCTGCAGCACGCGACCGCCTCGGCCGGCCCCGTCCTGCTACGCACGGAGGAGAACGTCGGCCACGGAGGCCCCCGTGCCGCATCCCTGCTGATCAGCCTCCAGGCCGACGCGCTTGCCTTCTGCGCCGCCCACACCGGCCTCACGAAGACCACAGCAGGGTCCGGGCCGCCTGCAAAGGCTGCTGTGCCGCCGTGACGGCCCCCGCGGCAGATTCCAGCCCCGGCACCCCGAACCAACCCTGCCGCCAGCCCGAGTTCCCCACCACAACGCCGCCAGCACGACACTGCCCAGCACCAGGAGCCGCGCCACCCGGCCGACGTCCGACACCTCGGCGGCGGTGAGGAGTGTGTTCATGCCGTGCATCGCAGGAACGAAGGTCCCCGGGGTCACGAGGCCCCGAGGCCTCCACTTCGCTGACCTCCCGGCTCAACGACGAGCAAGGCGGTGCGTCACGCCCAGTCCACGCCCAGCTCTGTTTCGTGTTTTCAGAAGACGCCTCCGTGTTCTCCGGCCTTGCGGCCGCGTTCGCCGGGCGCTGCGGCGGGGGTGTCTGCGTAGGCGTATGCGGTGCGGATGTGTCCGTCGCGGGCGTGGACGATGACCTGTGCGGGCGAATGCGTCCTGGCGTGGTGTTTCGACTGTTCGGGTGAGGACACCGACCGGGACTGGGCGGAGCGCACGGGCTGCTGGAGCTCGGTGACCCGGGTGCTGCTCACCTACTAGCAGATGCGCGCGTACGGGATCCCCGGCGACCGAGGCAAGTGCGGCGACCCGAGGTGGCCGGCCTTCGCCCGCCGCTACGGCTTCGAGATCGAGCGTCCGGTGCAGGGGGAGGGGGAGGTGGAGACGCTGGAGCCGGACGAACTCCAGCACCTGGTCCTCGCCGCCATCGCCCCGTATATCGCCCGCAACGTCCTCGCGCAGCAGATCGCTCGCGAGGTACAGCAGCGCCGCGCCCTGGAGGGGTTCGCCGGTCGGTGGGGTGCGCCGAACGAGGGGCCGTCGCGGCATCCGTCGCCAGTGCCTCGACCGGCACACCGACGAACCCCACCCCGAGACGTCCGCACCACTACCCGCGACTGGCCCCAGAACAGCCGCACGGATCCGCCGCGCTCGGGTCGGCGGGCGCTGCGAGTGCACCGGCCCATTGCGGCGTAGCGCGCCCAGGCGGCCCTGCCCAGCCCGACACGAAGAGATGCACCCGGACAGCGCCGCCGCCTACCCCTACTGGAGGCGCTTACCATCGGTCGTGCGATTCCCCCTTTCGCTGGGCTGGACGACTCCGGCCCGACCTCCACCCTGGCGGGTGGTTTGCCGTGCAGGCGTCTTGCTGTGGGCCAGGGGCGGCGGGAGAGGATGCCGATCATGTCCGCACCGGTGTCACCGTCCGCGCCCATGCTGATCGCTGCCATCGTGGCCGCCGTACGAGCCGGTGACGATCACCAGCTCACCCATCTGATCCGCACCTTCTCCAAAGCCGCCGACACCTCCGCCGCATTCGCCCTGCGCCGCGCTCTCATCGGCGACCGGGACACGCCACGAGCGCCGACGGGGCGGGATACGAGCACCCGCAGGGCTTGATACCGCGGACGAGATTCCGAAAGCCAATGTCATACGAGGTCAACGGTTAGCCGCTCGCACGGGGCGCGCTGTCGGCTTCATCGCCCGGAACAGCGCTCCGGGTCAATACATCTAGGTCGTGCGCGGGCCCACGTCGGTGCCGCCCATTGCCGTCTTCGAGGACCGTGGCCACCGGGGCTGCGGATCAACGCTGCCGGGCAGGCGGCCGGCCGCCAGGCGGGATCAGGGTGCCGGTTTCGCGCGGCGCGGGAGGGGTCGGCGCGGTGGCTGCCCGGTCCGGTCCGTGAACGCGGCCAGGTGGCCAGTCGACCTGCGGTCTGGCGGTGGGGGTGGGGGAGGTCATGGCGCGCTGCTCCTGGCTGCGGGCGCGTCCCCCCTCCAACGCGTGTTCGATTATCTGGGTGGTGTATGCCGCGGGTCAGCCGTACCGCTTGTCGGGTGTGACGCAGTGTGTGCCGCCGTCCCCTGCGTTGCGCCATGCGTAGCTGTGGGCCTTGCGGTGCTGGCCGAGGGCGAACGCTCCCACTTGCGCGCCGCAGCAAGTTGGACAGCCAGCCTGCGGGAAACCTCTCTCTTTCGGCACCGGGGGAGTGGGCAGGACCGCCCTCGCGCTCGGCCGTCTGCCGTCGGCGGCGGAGCCCGCGCGGGTGCGGGCCTCCTACCCGGAACCCCCTCGGGCGGGGCGGCAGCCTCGCCAGGTTGGTTTCCTTGTCGTCGGCACGTCGGCGCACGTACGGCTCCGCTCCCTGGATCAGGGCCGATTCGGGGCGGTACGGCACCATCGCGCGGTGGGTTCCGGCGCGGCCGACGTGGCTCCACGCGTCGAAGCAGTCGCTCTCGGCCGCAGGAATGCGGCCTTCGACGCCCCTGTTCTGGCCCGCGGCCGCGCGGAATGACGGTCCTGCCGTCGCCGGTGTTCAGGGGAAGCGCAGGGTGAGTTCGAGTCCGCCCTGCGGGCCGGGGCGAGCTGTGAGGGTGGCGTGGTGGGCTTGGGCGATGGAGGTGGCGATGGAGAGTCCCAGGCCGTGCCCGGTGGTGGCGATGCGGTCTTGTTCGAGGCGGCGGAAGGGCTCGAAGAGGTCGGGGATGCGGTCGGCGGGGATGTCGGGGCCGGTGTTGGTCACCGTCACGGTGGAGGTGCTGAGGCGTACGAGGACGTGGCCGCCTGGGTGGTTGTACTGGATCGCGTTGCGGATCAGGTTGGTCAGCAGGTGGCGCAGCAGGACCGGGTCACCGGGAACGATCAGCGGGACGTCGCAGTCGGCCGTGCCGGTGTCGAGACGCAGGCCCGCCACGGCTGCCAGCGGGGTGAGCTCGGCAGTCACAAGCCGGGTGGTGGCCGCCAGGTCCACGGGTTCCTTCTTCTCCAGTCCGCGGTCGCTGCGGGCCAGGAGCAGGAGGGCATTGATGAGCTGCTCCGCTTCCCGGTTGGAGTCGAGGAGGTCTTCACGGACTTCGGTGAGGCCGTCGGGGAGAGGGTCGGCGAGGCCGACCTGGAGGGTGGTGCGCTGGACGGCGAGGGGTGTTTTGAGTTCGTGGGAGGCGTTGGCGACGAAGCGGCGCTGGCTCTCGAAGGACCGCTCGAGCCGGTCGAGCATGGTGTCGAAGGTGTCGGCGAGGCGGTGGAGTTCGTCGTCGGGGCCGGTGAGCGCGAGGCGCTGGTGGAGGTTCTGTTCGCTGATGCGGCGGGCGGCTTCGGTCATGGAGGCGACGGGGCGCAGGGCTCGTCCGGCGAGCCACCAGCCGAGGAATCCGGCGATCAGGGCCATGACGAGCAGCCCGATGGCAGACCAGAGCATCATCTGGCGCAATGCGGTGTCCTGGACGGCCTGAACCGTCTGGTCGATCTTCTGGATGTATGCGCTGTTCCTCGGGGGTTCGGGGATGTCGTCGGGTCGGGTGGGGAGTGGGTCTACGGGTTCGGCGGGGGTCCTCTGCTCGATGGGCGCGTCCTGGTAGATGACCGTGATGCCCTGGACCTGCTGGGCTGTTCCGTAGCGTGCGAGGACTACGACGAAGGAGAGGAGGAGGACGCCGGTGAGGAGGAAGAGTCCGGAGAAGGCCAGGGCGAGGCGGGTGCGGAAGGGCAGCCTGTTCAGCAGGGCCCGAGGGTTGAGCAGCGTTCGGGGGATCAGTCGCACAGCCGGTATCCCGCTCCCTTGTCGGTGAGGATCAGGCAGGAGTCGCCGAGTTTGCCGCGCAGGCGGCTGATGGTGGTGCGGACCACGCCGGTGCCCGTGTCGCGGTGCTGGTCCCAGACCGTGCGGACGATGTCGTCGTGGGCCACCGGTGCTCCGCCGGCCTGCATGAGCAGGCGCAGGACCGCGGTCTCCTTTGCGGACAGCTCCAGCGTTGCTCCCTGCACGGTCACTTCGCGGCGCGTCAGGTCGAGGGTGATGTTCCTGAAGTGCAGCAGGGACGGGGGCGGCTTGGGGGCGCGCCGGCTCAGTGCTCTTACGCGGGCGACGAGCTCGGTGAAGTCGAAGGGTTTGGCCAGGTAGTCGTCGGCACCGAGTTCGGTGAGGCCGTAGATCCTGTCTGTGAGCTCACCGGCCGCGGTGAGCATCAGGATCAAGGGCGGGTCGGTCAGTTCGCGCAGCCGTCTGCAGACCTCGTCACCGCTCACGACCGGCAGGTCGCGGTCCAGGATGAGCACGTCGTAGGGGGTGAGCAGACACATCCGCTCGGCCTCGTCGCCCGCGCCGGCGATGTCCACGGCCATCGCCTGGCGGCGAAGACCGGTGGCGATGGTGCGGGCCAGGACACGGTGGTCTTCGGCTACTAGGACTCTCATGTATCCAGGAAACCAAGATCACGATTACAGCCGGATAAGGACGCGACGCCGCCTGCCGCAAGCTGATCAAGGGGGTGACCGGACGGCTCGCGAGATCAAGTCCTTATGCCGCTGTAACACGCTTACTTCCCAGTAAACAGCGGGCTGCTTTCGTCATCGGCATGAACTTCGTCAAACGTGCCGGGACGAGCCTTGGTGCCAGAAAATCCAAGACCGCCGCCCTGCTCGCGATCTTCCTCGTCATCTGCGCCCTGCTCCTCGGCGGCTTCCTGCTGAAGGCCGCCGCCGCCCGCCAGGAAGCCGACGCGCAGCGCACCATCGGCGTCGATGTGACCGTCAGGAAGGAGGGCCTCACCCAGGCTCTTGCCGACCGGCTGGGCGCCCTGGGCCCGGTACACCGCTACAACGCGGAGGTTCCGGTACGGGCCGGCGCACAGGGCTTGACGCCGTTGACGTCGCAGGTCCCGGAGCCGGGAGGCGCCGCGGACGGGGAGAAGGCGAACGACGCGCTGGCGGTGAACGGCGTGCGCGACTCGGGCATGCTCCTGCCCTTCTCCTACGGCTCGACGAAGATCACGGCAGGCCGCGGCATCACCCCGGCCGACAACGGCCGCGATGTCGCGGTGATCGAGCAGCGCCTGGCCGAGAAGAACAAGCTGGAGGTGGGCGACACCGTGACGGTGCGCTCCGCGGACGGCAAGCAGACCACGGCCGTGACGGTCGTCGGAATCTTTCAGAACCCGGCACAGGACCCGACTCTGTGGGTCGCGCCCAATGAACTGCCCGGCAACACCCTGTACGTCCCGGTTGCCACCGCGCAGAAACTGGGCTCCGGGACCGCAACGGTCCGTGAGGCGGTCCTCAAGATCGGCTCGCCGGACCAGGCAAAGCAGCTCCACGCCGAGACCGAGAAACTCCTGGGCAAGGGCGGCTTCGACTTCCGCGTCAACGAAAAGGCGTTCAAGGACCAGGTCCTGCCAATCCAGCGGGTCGGGACGTTCGCGGGACTGCTGGTCTGGGTGATCGCCCTGGCCGGCGCCCTGATCCTCGGCCTCATCGTGATGCTGCAGATCCGCGAGCGACGGTCCGAACTCGGAGTGCTCCTCTCGATGGGCGAAAAGAAGTGGAAGCTCATCGGCCAGCACGCCGTCGAGGTGGCGGCCGTGGCCCTGCCCGCCGTCGCGCTCGCAGCACTGGCCGGCTCGATCGCCGGACAGCCCGCGGGTGACGCGTTCCTGGGGCGCCAGGACGACCAGCCGGCCTCAGTCGCCCGCACGCCGGAAGACGGGATCGCTCCGCCCACGGTGCGGGTCGAGGCGGCCGATGTGGGCAAGGTCGCTGGCATCGCGCTGGGCATCTCGCTGGTCTCCACCGTCATCCCGGGCATCGGGATCCTGCGCCTCCACCCCCGCTCCATCCTCACCGACGCCGAATAGCCCCATCACCGGCACCGAACAGCCGCACCGCCTCTCCGGTTCCCTCACCGAACACTCACCAGACGGGTCAACCGCCGGCATGGACCGAGAAAGCCGATTCCCATGAACTTCGTCAAACGAGCAGGGCTCAGCCTGTGGGGCCGCATGAGCCGCACCCTGATCACCCTGGCCACCTTCCTCGTCATCTCCGTGATGGTGCTGGCCGGTGTCCTGATCAACGGCGCGACGGCACGGGCCGAACAAGACGCCAAACGCTCGGTCGGCGCCGAGGTCAACCTCGACATGGACATGAGCCAGATGACTCAAGCTGCCCAGATGCAGGCGCCGAGTATCGAGACCGCGACCGTCGACGAGATCGGCTCCCTGCCCCAGGTGCAGAAGTACACCTACTCCATGTGGGACCGCGCCATCCTCACCGGCAAGAACAAACTCGTCGACGGCGTACCCAAGGGCCCCATGGACGATACCCCCGGCGCAACCATGGGCATGGGCGTCCTGGACTCCTCGCTGCTCCCCGACTTCCGCAGCGGCAAATCCACCCTCCTGTCCGGCGCGCACATCACGGCCGCCGACAAGGACAAGAAACAACTCCTGATCGAGGAGCGCCTGGCCAAGCAGAACGGCCTCAAGGTCGGCGACAAGATCACCCTCACCGGCAACGACGAGAAGACCACCGGCGAGTTCACGATCGGCGGCATCTACCGCGACCCCCGCCCCACCACCGACCCCGACCCCGAGTACCACATCAGCCCGGCCAACATGCTCTACGCAACAGTGGGAGGCCTCTCCGCACTCGACTCCGAGAGCAACGGCCCGCGCAAGGTCAGCAAGGCGACGTTCCTCTTGAACGACGCCGACGCACAAGACGCGTTCAAGAGCGAGGCGAAGCAGCTCGCGGGCAAGGCGCTCACCGGCTTCAAGCTGGACGCCAACGACAAGGCTGTCCAGCAGATGACCGGCCCCCTCAAGAGCATCCGCTCCACCGCCACCGTCGCCATGTGGCTGATGGGCCTCGCCGGCGCCGCCGTACTCGCCCTCCTGGTCAACCTCGCCGTCAAGCAGCGCCGCACCGAGTACGGTGTCCTGCTGGCCATGGGGGAGAAGAAGAGCAAGCTCATCGCCCAGCAGATCCTGGAGATCCTGGTCGTCGCTGCCATCGCCATCGGTGTGAGCTCCCTGTTCGCCCCGCAACTGACCCAGAGCGCCGGCCAGGCCCTGCTCGCCAGGGAAGCCTCCGCCGCCGCGGAGAAGCTCGGCTCCTGGAAGCCCCCGGCCCCGGGCAGCACCGGACTCGACCAGGGCATCGACCCGAACGACCGGCCCGTGGGAAACGCCGACCTCATCAGCAAGATCACCGTCGCGCTCAACCCGTCAGACGTCGCTGCCGTTGGCGGCATCGGGCTGGGCATCGGTCTCCTCGCCACAGCCATCCCGGCCGCTTCCGTACTGCGCCTGAGCCCCCGCACCATCCTCACGAAGGGCAAGTGACCGCCATGACCACCCCCACCACGGTCCCACAGGTCCTGCAGCTCACCGGGATCAGCCACACCTACTCCGGCCAGCGCCGCCGAACCACCGTCCTGAAGCACATCGACTACACCTTCGAACGCGGCACCTTCTACACCATCCTCGGGCCCTCCGGCAGCGGCAAGACCACCCTGCTCTCCCTCGCCAGCGGCCTCGACACCCCCACCCAGGGCACCATCAACTTCAACGGACAAGACCTCACCAAGTTCGGCCTCGGCCGCTACCGCAACAAGCACGCCGCCACGATCTTCCAGCAGTACAACCTCCTCACCTATATGACCGCCCTCCAGAACGTCACCACCGCCATGGAGATCACCGGAGCCAAACCCGACACCGGAAGCCGCAAAGCCCACGCCCTGCGGCTCCTGGAGAACATCGGCCTCGACAAGGCGATGGCCACCCGCAACGTCATGCAGCTCTCCGGCGGCCAGCAACAGCGCGTCGCCATCGCTCGCGCCCTCGCCTGCGACGTCGACATCCTCTTCGCCGACGAACCCACCGGAAACCTCGACGAGGACACCGCCCAAGGCATCATCGACACCTTCCGCGACCTCGCCCACCAGCAGGACAAGTGTGTGGTCGTCGTCACCCACTCCCAGCAACTGGCAGCCCAGTCCGACCGCATCCTCAACCTCCGCAAGGGCAAGCTCACGGAGCAGGTGAACACCCGATGAAAACCCCCACCCGCGCCGTCCTGACAACAGCCGCTGTTCCCCTGCTCGCTCTCGTTCTGGCCGCCTGCGGCAGCTCCCCGACCGACTCCCCGGGCACCAGCGGCCAGCCGACACCGCCACAGCAGCAGCCGAACGGCCGCCTCGACGGAGGCGACGTACGCGGTGACGACGGACCGGCGCCCAACCTGCCTGACGGCTGGCTCGAGTCCATGCAGGAGTACGCAGACTGCCTCAACCAGAACGGAGCCCAGGACATCAAAGTGGACAAAGCCCGCGGCGGCCTTGACCTGAACTCCGCGCTGCCCCCTGAGGCCGTGCAGAAGTGCCTGTCGTACAACCCCGTATCCACACGAGGCGGCGCCAAGGAGAAACGCTCCTGACACCGGACAACGTCCAGCCCGCAGGCCATCCACGTGGCCGATCGGGCGATACTCCAGTCGAGGCCGCGAGTCCCGCCCACGTGTCGTGTCCGGGACTCGCGGCCTCGACCGGAAAGGGCTCGCAAGCGGTCAGCGCATCAACACCGCTCAGAAGGCAGCGCTGATCGGCACACAGA
Organism: Streptomyces sp. NPDC058525; assembly: GCF_042719495.1. NCBI lineage: Bacteria > Bacillati > Actinomycetota > Actinomycetes > Kitasatosporales > Streptomycetaceae > Streptomyces > Streptomyces sp. NPDC058525. Next base: position 6,442 of record NZ_JBHXNP010000134.1, on the reverse strand, counting down.
AGACGCGACACCACTGAGGCGATCACCGGCGCCGTCACCGGCACCCTCGCTCGCCCGCGGCTCCCGGTCCTGGGCCGCTACGACACCACTGGCCGCCTGCGCGCGGTGAGCCGCACCGTTGCGCTGCGCCCGGAGCAGTCCCGCCAGGTCGCAGAGCACGTGCCCGCCGCCGACTCCGGGCACCCGTGGACCGGGGTGCGGTTCGCCGCCGCGTGGGGGTCCCGTGACGTCCTGGACGCGGTCCTGGTCCGCCCGGAGGCGGTGGCGGAGATCAGCGCCGACCGGGGTGTCGACCGGGGCGGCGTGTTCCGGCATCCGGTCTGGTTCAGGCGGCTGCGCCTGGACGTCAGGGCCGAGGACGTGCCCGGGTTCGGCCAGAGGCCCGCGGCTGCCGGGGAGCATCATGACGGCGCTGGCTTCGTCGCCGGTGAGGAGCTTGAGGCGGGTGTCGGTGGCGGCGTCGAGGAGTACGCCGAGGAAGTCTTCTTCGTCCATGTCCATGCCGGGTCAACGCCGGCTGCGGGACCGGTCACCACGCCGGTGCCCACCTCCGGCGGCAGGGGGCCGGAACCCCCTGCCGGGGTCTGTTTGTCAGTGCCCGTCCGTAGCGTCGTAGACGAGGGGACGGACCGGCCGGCCCCAGCGGGAAGGGAACAGTCATGGGCGAGATCAGTGTCAGCGGGGAACGCCTGGACCGGCTGCTCGCCGACAGTTCCGGCAGCTATGGCGCTCCTGGCTCCGGGATCCTCGCCCACCGCGACGAGGTGCCCGGGGCTCAGCGCTGCCCGACGCGGCCTTGTCGCCGTGGCGGAGGCGGCGGGACGATGGGGCCATGGAGCGGCGGTTGACGGCTTATCGGATCGGTGTGCTGACGGAGCGGGCTCTGAGGCCTGGGGGAGGGTTCTGGGCCCGTCGAGCCGCGGCCCGGCTGTGCCGGCCGGAGGCTGTCCGCCTGGCTGGCTCCGGCCTCGTCGAGCAGTTGGTCCGGATCCTGCGGTCCGCACCCGATCCGGACATCGCGGCCCAGGCCGCCAGGACCCTGGCCGATCCCCGGGTCAGCGGTGATCGGGAGCTTCTCGCGTCGATCGTCATCGCCATGATCAACAGGCCGGGCCATATGGGCGGCTCGGATGGGGAACTCGACGTCCCCGTACTGGACTTCCTCCTCGGTCAACAGGCGGGCGCGACCCGTCTGGAGTCGTTCCTGGCCGCCGCTCGACCCGGTTCAGACTGGTGGACGAGCCCGGAGACGGTGGGCTTCTGGTTCGTCAAGGAGGCCTGCGCGAGAAACCGGGACGACACGGTCCGGGCGCGTGCCGGAGCGTTCCTGAGCGGGACCGCCGAACCGCACTTACTGCGCGCGCTGGAGAAGATCGTGCTCCTGGACATCTGCAAGGCGTTCCGCCTGCCGGCCTCGTACACCCAGCCCCGCGGCTGGGAGCCGCAGCCACTGTGGAGCGGGTACGGCGGCGAACCCTCGCCCCGGCTCCGCCTGCACCAGGCCAACCCCCACGTACCCCTGCGCCCGCCCCAGGACACCTCGTACTCCGGCGCGTTGGAGGCCTGCGCCGGCCCCCTGCTTGCCGTCCTGTCACAGCGCGAGGACCTGATCGCGGACTATCTGGCCGTTCATGGCCCGGAGCCGACGGTGAGCGCACTGCTGAAGGGGGCCGCCGCATCCGGCGGCCGGGCAGGTTTCGCCGCCGACTGCCGCGGCGCCCTGCGCGGGCTGCCCGTCGGCCCCGCCCGGGAGGAGCTGTGCCGGCATGCGGCACGCTGGGGCTCGCGCGTGGGGCGGAGCATCGTACGGGAGACCGGCTGGGTCTGGGACGACGACGAAGCCGCGTTCTGCTGGTTCACCGAGCAGTGGGAGCGGTACGACGCGCTCGACCCGGACGGTGCCCGCCTGTGCGCTTTCGGCCTGACCCGGAAGGACGACCACGGGCTGCTCCGCCGCGCCGAGCAGATCGCTGGGGAGGCCGGCCGCCCGAACCCGTTGCCTCCACCGCCCCCGTTCCCAACACCCACTCCGCTGAGCCCCTCCCCATGGCAGGGAGGCTCGTATCCGACCTCCCCGGGGGCGTCGTACGGCGGCAGCTTCTGACGGCCCGAGGAGGTGACGGCCGTGGCGTTTTCGCGAATCCGCTCTTCTCATCGACCCCGACCAAACCCGCACCGCCCCTCGTGCGCCCGGGCGGGCATGTGGGCGATGTGGGCGCCGCCGCGGGACGATCGAGCACACCATGGCCTGGCTGTCGTTCCCCTCCGAGACGTTCACTCCCATCGCTCATGGCGGCGCTCTGCTATTTCCGTCGGAGCGCTGCTGGGTGTCCTGATACGTTCGGTGACCTGCGGCGACGAACGGGGATGTGGTGGAGGGGACGGCTTGTGTGCCGCCGGAGGTGCGTGCCCGGCTTGTTGTGCGCTTCGGAACGGAAGTCTTGGGCTGGTGTGATCAACTGCCGGCTCTGGTGGACCAACTGGCGGCTCGGTGGAACTTGACTGTCCTTGCCGGGGGCGGAGGCGGCACCTCACGGGTGTTCCGCTGCAAGCAGGGGGACGGAGCAACGGTGTGGCTGAAGCTCACCCCCGACCTCGAGATCGCTTCCGCGGAATCAGAGGCACTGCACGCCTGGGCCGACACATCGCGGGTTGTCAAACTCCTGGCGCAGGATCTCGCCGTCGGGGCCCTGCTACTGGAGGACGTGAAGCCGGGAGTCCCGATGAGGCAGCTCACCTGGAGTCTGCCGGAGGCCGCGGCCCTGCTGCGGGAACTGCGCGTTCCTTCCCCTGCTCGCGGACAGGGTTCTGTGCTGCAGCCGCTTGCGCACCGAGTCAGCTTCCTCTTCGAGCTGACCGACCGCCGGCTGGCGGATGCCGGCCTGAGCGGGGTGTTCGCCCCGGCGGTGTTCGACCGGGCTCGGGCAGCCGCCTTGGATCTCGCCGGCAGCGGCACGATGGGACTTGTGCACGGTGATCTTCATCCGGCCAACGTGCTGTCCGGGCCCGGACAGCAGATGGTCGCGATCGACCCTCGGCCCGCGCTGGGTGATCCCGACTACGACGCTGTGGACTGGGTGATGGCGGGAGTGGAGGAGTTCGCCGTGCTGGAGCGGAGGGCCGAGGAACTGGCAGCGCTGGTTCCCGGCCAGACTGCCGGTCGCGTACTGGCCTGGTGCCGCGCTGTTGCTGTCATGGATGCGGCCTCCAGGCTCTGTACGGGCCGGGCCGACGCCGAGACCCGGTTCATCGTGGAGTTGGCTCACCGCTGAGCGACGACTGCCTCGCCGTGGTCCGACACGTCGGTTGACGTCACGTTCAGCCGCACGATCCATAAAGGGCCGTTCCGGGGCGGGCGGCGGGCGGGCGGCGGACGTTGCCGAGGTCCCGGTGCGCGGGCGCCAGGGCGTGGCCTGCTGGCCGCGGCTGCCGTGCCCCCGGTGCGGCTGACGGACTCCGGGCGCCCGTGGCCAGGGAGTATGCGGATTAGCCCAGTCCGTGCGCTGGTTGGTCCGGCTTCTGCCGGGGTGACGGCAGCCCCCGACATACTCGGGACGATCGCCCGCGACCGCATGGGGAGCCTCGCCAGTGCCTTCCTCCCGCTGCGGCCCCTGCGTACCGAACCCGGATAGCGGGACGCGCAAGCAGCTCATCGACTGCGACGCCGACGGCGTCGACGGGACCAGCGACGAGGAGGTGCAGCGGGCGTGTACCGCCTTCGGGGCCGTGCTCCGCTACTGCCGTCCCACCGAGCCCGACGAGCAGTGGGACGAGCGGCTCGCGAAGATCGCCGCCGAGTTCAGCCGCGACGGCTTCGAGATCACTCGCGGGCCGGCCAGAGCCATGCGGAATCGCGAAACTGAGCGCGGGTGGTGGTGAAACGGTCCTGTGGCGCAGGTGTCGTTTTGGAGTAGCGGTACCGGGCCCCGGTGTGCGGAACGGGTGCAGGCACGCTCTCGCTGACACCTGCCCCCTCGGTCGGCGCCGGCGTGCCCGGTACCGGTAGGGCCCGGCTAGTGGATCACTCGCGACGGTTGACTAATCCGTCGGGAAGCCGGTGAGCGCAACGGTTGGCCGACCGGGGCACCGGTATGGCTGCCGGTCGTGAAGGTCGTGTTGGGGTTCTGCGCTGTGTGCTCGGAGTGCTCCGATACTGGGGGGCGATGGGGGAGCGGAGGCAGCGGTGGAGTGGACGATCTGGGGCCTAGTCCCGGCGGGCCACCGCGTCGTCCGGCACCGATGTTGCCGAGCGCCCGGCGAAGCGCATGGCCACGCACGCTCCCAGGTACAGCAGGGCCACGACCAGCAGTAGTGCCTGATAGCCCGTCACCAGCGCCAGGTACTCGAGCGCGCCCCCGGTCAGGGCTCCCAGCAGGTTCGCGCCGAAGGCGGAGGTCGGGTCCGGGGCGAGTGCGAGGCGGTCCGAGAAGATGAGGTTGGCGCAGAAGATGGGGGCGAAGGCCAGGGCGATGGCGGCGGCGAGCCGGGCGGGGAAGGGCAGCGAGAGCACGGTTTGCGCCGGGACGAGCCAGGCCACCGCGAGGGTGGCGAAGAGGAGCAGCTGCAGCAGCGGTTGGTTGACCCGCGGCAGCCGGCGCCGAACCTCGACCCCCGCGAGGACGGCGAGCAGGACGCCGATGAAGACAAGGGCGTTGACCAGCCAGGTCGTACCAAAGTAGAGCGCAAAGTTGATCACGTTCTTCGTTTCGAGCAGCATGAAGGCCGCTCCCAGCAGGAACATGTCGGCGTAGCGGACCGTGCTGCGGATCCGGACCCCGGTCAGGCGTACCAGCAGGAGCGTCACGAGCAGGATCGTGCCCAGCGCGCCCAGGTAGAGTGTGGGGATGCTCCGGTGGAGCAGGTACGGGAAGGGCCAGTCGTCGCTCGCTGCCGCCGGGACGACGCCACTGGGCTGCCAGGTCTGGTCGCAGGACTGGTCGGCGGCCGTCATCCCGGCCACCAGTACGGCCGCGTTCTGGCCGAACGTCGACATGCAGGGGGCGTGGCCGTAGACCTCGTCGAGGGTGCCCGCGAAGCGGTCGACGAGCCAGCTCTGCCGATAGTAGTTGTACATGACGAACGCGCCGTGCGGCGCGAGGTGTTCGCGTGCGGCCTCGAACGCCTGCCTGGTGAACAGATAGCTCTCCAACCGCAGATTGCTCGCGCCGGACACCAGCGTCAGCGAGTCCGGCAGCGCCAGCACGACGAGGTCGTACTTGGTGTCCGTCCGCTCCAGGAAGGACCGCCCGTCATCGATGTGGACGTGCACCCGGGGGTTGTCGTACGGCCTCGCCGGGTGCAGGTCCGCGCCGATCTCCTGCAGCCGGGGATCGATCTCGACCGCGTCCACGCGCTCCGCCCCGTTCGCCAGCGCGACCGCGACGTCGTTGCCGTTGCCGGCTCCGATAACCAGGACGCGCTTGTGCGGATTGTCGGGCGTCCGGTCGTAGGCCTGCCGTTGGGGCGAGTTCTCCATCAGCGTCGGGAGCGGCACGATGGCCTGGTGCGGGATGCCGTTCACGGCGATCGTCGGGTTGAAGAGCTGGACCTTGTAGTAAGGCGACCAGGAGATGCCGGCCGTCGTCGTCTCCACGAACAGCGCGGCGACCATCGCCGCGAGGGGGATTACGTACCGCAGGATGTTGCGCCGTCCGCCGATGACCAGCAGGGCCGCGGCCGCGACCACGCCCCACACGACCGACGGAGCGCGGAGCCAGCACAGCAGGGCGAAGGACACCGAGCCGGTGAGGCTACCGAGCAGGTCGTAGCGGTAGGCGTCGAGCGGGCGGAGCCGGCGGAAGAGATCGGCGGTGATCTTGCCGATCGCCGTCATGATCACGGCGGTCAGCAGGAAGATGGCCGGCAGCGTCACCCACTCGGGGAAGCCGGTGGTCCTCACCGAGGTGAAGTAGAGGACCTGGCTGCTGCTCTGACGCACCTGCACCGGATACTCGCGCACCAGGACGACGAGGAGCGCGAGCGGGACCGGCGCCCAGCGATTGAGCCACTGCCCGCGCTCGGCGGGGATCAGGAACCCAAGGCCGATGCCGAGGAACGACCCCAGCAGGATGAAGTTCGAAAAGTAGCTGAGGTGGACGACGTTGGCGCCTGCCCATCTGATCAGCGCCAGCTCGACGAAGAGCATGGTGGCGCTGGCCAGCATCAGCCGCCAGCGCACCGATCTGTCGGTTTGTCCGGTTCCGCTCCGCTTCATGTGTGCTGAGAGTGCCACCTCCGGCGGCGGGGCGCCGGATGGCTTGCCGGTGTCGTGACGCGGATGGCTGCCCGCCCGGATCGGCGTCCTGCATCCCCTGGACGAGTAAGTCCGAAGTGCTGGTCAGTGGTCGTAGGCATCGAGTGATCAGATGATGGGTGTTCCGGTGTTCCGGTGTTCCGGTGTTCCGGTGGCGCGGATGTGCCAGATGGCTGCGGTCAGGGCAAG
>NZ_JBHXNP010000133.1:0-21317 GCF_042719495.1 Streptomyces sp. NPDC058525 | reverse complement strand
CCCCGGCCCTGGTGCCGCCCCCGGCCCTGGTGCCGGCCCCGGCCCTGGTGTCGGCACCGGCCCCGGTGTCGGCCCCGGCCCCGCCAGCCCTGGTGCCGGCCCCAGCCCCGCCGGCCCCGGCCCCAGCCCCGCCGGCCCCGACGCCGGCCCTGGCCCCCGGCCCGTCGGCGTGCGCGAGGCCCTGGCCCTGCTGCGCCTGCCCCGGCTGCGTGCCCTGGCCGGCTGCGCCGCCCTGCTCGGCCTCACCACCGTCAGCGACGCCTTCGTCTACCTGCTGCTCCAGCGCCGCACCGGCATCGCCGACCAGTGGTTCGCACTGCTGCCGCTGGGCACCGCCGCCGTGTTCCTGCTGCTGGCCGTGCCCGCGGGCGCCCTCGCCGACCGGATCGGGCGGCGCAGCGTGTTCCTCACCGGGCACGCCCTGCTGCTCGCCGGGTACGCACTGCTGCTGTGGGCCCCCGACTGGCCCGCCCTGCCCTTCCTCGTACTGGCCCTGCACGGCATGTTCTACGCCGCCACCGACGGCGTCCTGCCCGCCGCCGTCGGGGCCGTCGTGCCCCGGGAGCTGCGGGCCACCGGCCTGGCCCTGGTCGGCACCGGCCAGGCCCTGGCCCGCTTCGGCTGCTCCATGGCCTTCGGCGCGGCCTGGACCTTCTGGGGCACCGGCCCCGCCCTCGCCGCCGCCGCGGCCGGCCTGCTGTGCAGCGCGGCCGTCGCCGCCTTCGTCCTGCGCCCGACCGACCCGTCCCGACGCCCCCGAGGAACCCGAGGAACCCGATGACGCTCCCGCGCCGCCTGCTCGTACTCACCGCGGCCGTGGTGCTCCTGGGGGCCCTCGCCGCCGCGCTCGTCCTGCACGCGGCCTCCCGAGCCGACCAGCCGCAGCAGGGCGGCCCGGCCGTCGCCGAGGGCGGCCTCACCCTCGGCCGGCCGGACCGGCTGGCCTTCCTCCACGCCGGCCAGGGCCCGCACCGCGGCGCCCTGGCCTCCGTCCCGGCCGGCGCCCCGCAGGCCGAGCGCACCGTCTCCGAGCTCACCTGCCGGCGCTTCCACGCCGCCGCGGGCACCGGCGTGTGCCTGCGCTCCACACCGGGCGCCCTCGCCCAGGACAACCAGGCCCTCATCGTCGACTCCGAGCTGCGCACGCTGCGCGGCTTCCCGCTGGCGGGCACGCCCAGCCGGGCCCGGGTCTCGCCGAGCGGCCGGTTCGCCGCCTGGACGGTCTTCGTCTCCGGCGAGTCGTACGGCGCCGCGTTCTTCTCCACCCGCACCGCGATCCTGGACACCCGGGACTGGCGGCTCGAAGCCAACCTGGAGGAGTTCACCGTCCTCATGGACGGCCGCGATTACCGCGCGGCGGACGTGAACTTCTGGGGGGTGACCTTCGCCAAGGACGACGACACCTTCTACGCCACCCTGAGCACCGCGAACCAGACCCACCTGGTCAAGGGCTCGATCTCGCGCCGTACGGTCACCACCCTCGCGCAGAACGTCGAATGCCCGTCCCTGTCCCCGGACGAGACCCGCATCGCGTACAAGAAGCGCGTACGGGCCGGCGCCTCGCTGTGGCGCGAGCACGTCATGGACCTGGCGACGCTCCGCGAGCACCCGCTCGCGGAGAAGCGCAGCGTGGACGACCAGGCCCTCTGGCTCGACGACAAGACCCTGGCCTACGCCCTGCCCACCGAAGGCGCCCCGGACGGCACGGACCTGTGGACCACTCCCGCCGACGGCTCGGGCGCCCCGCGCCTCCTGGCCCCCTCGGCGTCCTCCCCGTCCCGCCTGGGCCCACCCATGTCCGGTTCGTGACAAGAGTTACATCCGCCCCAAAAACCGGCGTTTTCCATGAATCATTATTTCCCGGAATCGTCGTATACCGGCCGGGAGTGACATGGGACGCGCAGGCAGCTGGACGGGCAACTGGCGCATCGCCCTGCCCCTGGCGGGCGGGGCGGTCGTACTCGGCCTCGGCGGCCTGTACGCCACCGGGCTCGCGACCGGCGGCGACATCGCCCAGGGCACGCGCGTCCGCGGGGTGGACATCGGCGGCATGAGCCGCGCCGAGGCACGGCAGGCGCTGGCCCGCACGCTGGGACCCGGCGCACAGGAGCCGCTCGTACTGAAGATCGGCGACCGCGTCGAGCGGGCCGCCCCCGTCGCGCTCGGGCTGTCGCTCGACACCGAGGCGACCCTCGACCGCGCCGAACGCACCGGGCACGGACCGGTCGCCGTCATCGGCGAGCTCTTCACCTCCGGCGACCGGGACGTCGAGCCCGTGGTCCGCCTGGACGAGCGCACCGGCCGCGCCGCGCTCGACCGCATCGGCGCCTCGACCGAGCAGCCGGTCCGCGACGGGTCGATCGCCTTCGAGAAGGGCACGGCGCAGGCCGTCGCCGCCCGGCCCGGCGTCTCCCTGAACGAGGACCGGGCCCTCGACACCCTCCGCGCGTCGTACCTGCGGCCGGACGCCGGCCCCGTCGCGCTGCCCGTCGACCGCACCCAGCCGCGGATCGGGGCGGAGGAGACCGGACGGGCCATGCGGCAGTTCGCCCGCCCGGCGATGTCGGGCCCCGTCACGCTCACCGTGGACGGCACGCGCATACCCATCAGCCCCGCCGTCCTCGGCGAGCACCTGAGGATGACCGCCGACGGCACGAGCCGTCTCGTGCCGTCCCTCGACTCCAAGGGCCTGCTCGCCGACCCCGCCGTGGCCGGCCCCATCGAGGAGGCCACCCGGATCCCCCGCGACGCCGAGTTCGGCGTCGGCGCGGACGGCCGCGTGGTCCTCGGGGACCCCGGCAACGCCGGCCGCCAGGTCACCCAGGCCGCGTTCGGCAAGGCCGTCCTGCCCCTGCTCACCCGCTCGGGCGCGGCCCGCACGGCCGAGCTCCCCACCGTCGAGGTCCAGCCCGACCTCACGAGCGCCGAGGCGCAGCGGCTCGGGATCAAGGAGAAGGTCTCGTCCTTCACCGTCGACTTCCCCGCCGCCCCGTACCGCACCACGAACATCGGCCGGGCCGTGGAGCTCATCAACGGCTCGGTGGTCATGCCGGGGGAGGAGTGGAGCTTCAACCGCACGGTCGGCGAGCGCACCCCGGAGAACGGCTTCGTCGACGGAATCATGATCAACGACGGCCAGTACGTGAAGTCCCCCGGCGGCGGCGTCTCGGCGGTGGCCACCACCATGTACAACGCCGTCTTCTTCGCCGGCCTGAAGCCCGTCGAGTACGGGGCCCACTCGTTCTACATCGAGCGCTACCCCGAGGGCCGGGAGGCCACCGTCGCGTGGGGCACCCTCGACCTGCGCTGGATCAACGACTCCGGCCACCCGCTCTACGTCCAGGCCGCGTCCACCGACACCTCGCTGACCATCACCCTCCTCGGCACCAAGAAGTACGACGAGATACGGGCGACCAAGGGGCCGCGCACCAACGTCACGGAACCCGGCAAGCGGACGGGCAGCGGACCCCTCTGCGAGGTCCAGACCCCGTTGGAGGGCTTCGACGTCACCGTCGGCCGTGTCTTCGTCCAAGGCGGCCAGGAGGTGAAGCGCGAGGACTTCAAGACCCACTACACGCCCCGCGACGAGGTCACCTGCACCCCCGAGCCGACCGGCTCGCCCACGGCTGCGACGCCCGCGGCCACGCCCCCGGCCACGCCCCCGGCCACACCCGCGCCCGCCGGGCAGGCAGCCGCACCCGCCGCCGGGCCGGCCGCCGCGCCGGCCCCCTCCGCCACCCCCTCCGGCACCCCCTCCGAGGCCCCCGCGGCGACCCCCGTCAGGTGACCGTCCGGCTGCGCCGCGTGCGCTTCGCGGGTACGCGGGCCCTCGAGGTGCTACAACTGGGATCGTGACCCTTCCTCGCCACCCGTGCCGGGCACGTCGGTGCGGTCACCCCTAGGCAACAGAACCAGAAGCGTCGCCGGACAGGTGTTCGTCCTCCAGGTGGCGATCGTGGTGTTGCTCGCCGCCGGCGCACTCCTGGCCCTGGTGCTCCAGTCGCGACACGACATCGACCGGGAAGCGCGCAGCAGGTCGGTGGCCGTCGCCCAGACCTTCGCGCACTCCTTGGGGCTGCAGGAGGCCCTGAAGACCTCCGATCCGTCGGCCGTGCTGCAGCCGCTCGCCGAGTCGACCCGCAAGGACGCGGGGGTGGACTTCATCGTGGTGATGGACACCAACGGCATCCGCTACAGCCACCCCCAGCCCGATCGCATCGGCAAGCGCTTCGTCGGCACCATCGAGCCCTCGCTCGCCGGCCGGGTCCACACCGAGAGCGTCCAGGGCCCGCTCGGCAAGGAGATCCAGGCCGTGGTGCCGGTCACCGGGCCCGACGGCAAGGTCGTCGGCCTGGTCTCGGCGGGCCTGACCGTGAAGAACGTCACCGGTGTCCTCGACCGCCAGCTCCCCGTCATCCTGCTGGCCATCGCGACCGGCCTGGCCCTGGCCACCGCCGGCACGGCGCTGATCAGCCGCAGGCTGCGCCGCCAGACCCACGGGCTCGGCACGCAGGAGATGACCCGCATGTACGAGCACCACGACGCGGTGCTCCACTCCGTACGCGAAGGGGTGCTGATCACCGACGGCGAGGGACGGCTCCTCCTGGCGAACGACGAGGCCAAACGGCTGCTCGGGCTGCCGGACGACGCCGAGGGCCGCCACATCGGCGACGTACCGGGCCTGGACCGCCGGATGGCGGACCTGCTGCTGTCCGGCCGGGTGGCCACCGACGAGGTGCTCGAGACCGGCGACCGGCTGCTCGTGGTCAACCAGCGGCCCACCCACACCCGGGGCCGGGCCGAGGGCACCGCGGTCACCATCCGCGACTCCACCGAGATGCGGCTGCTGACCAGCCGGGCCGAGACGGCCCGCAAACGGCTCAAGCTGCTCTACGACGCCGGCGTCGACATCGGCACCACCCTCGGCGTGGAGCAGACCGCCGAGGAGCTCGCCGCCGTCACCGTCCCCCGGTTCGCCGACTTCGTCACCGTCGACCTCGCCGATCCGGTGCTCGACGGCGACGAGCCCGGCCCGGGAGCCGACATGCGGCGCACGGCGGTCGCCGGCATCCGCTCCGACCACCCCCTCTACCCCCTCGGCCGGCTGATCGACTTCCTGCCGTCCACCCCGCAGGCCCGCGGCTACGGCACCGGCAAGGCGGAACTGGTCCCCGACCTGGCCGACGCGCCCGGCTGGCAGGCCCAGGACCTGTCGCGCGCCCGGGCCATCGTCGAGTACGGGATCCACTCGCTCATCGCGGCCCCGCTGAAGGCCCGCGGCGTCGTGCTCGGGGTGGTCAACTTCTGGCGGTCGGAGAAGCCCGAGCCCTTCGACGAGGACGACCTGTCCCTGGCCGAGGAGCTCGTCGCCCGCGCGGCCATCAGCATGGACAACGCCCGCCGCTACACCCGCGAGCACGCCCTCGCCGAAACGCTCCAGCGCAGCCTGCTGCCGCGCGCCCTGCCCGAGCAGAGCGCCGTGGACGTCGCGCACTTCTACCTTCCCGCGCAGTCCGGGGTGGGCGGGGACTGGTTCGACGTGATCCCGCTGCCGGGCAGCCGGGTCGCCCTGGTCGTCGGAGACGTCGTCGGGCACGGCCTGCACGCCGCGGCCACCATGGGGCGGCTGCGCACCGCCGTGCACAACTTCTCCTCCCTCGACCTGCCCCCCGACGACCTACTGGCCCGCCTCGACGACCTCGTCCAGCGCATCGACCACGACGACGCCGGGGACGGCGAGGGCAACAACGTCGGCGTACTGGGCGCGACCTGCCTGTACGCCGTCTACGACCCGGTGTCCCAGCGCTGCACCATGGCCCGGGCCGGACACCTGCCGCCCCTCATGGTCACCCCCGACGGCACGGCCCGGATCGTGGAACTGCCGACCGGGCCCCCGCTGGGCCTCGGCGGCATGCCCTTCGAGACCGCGGAGCTGCACCTGCCGGAGGGCAGCCAGCTCGTCCTGTACACGGACGGGCTGGTCGAGGAGAGGTCCCGGGACATCGCCGAGGGGCTGGAACTGCTGCGCACGGCCCTGAGCCACCCCGGCCGCGACCCGCGCGACAGCTGCCGGGCCGTCCTCGACACGCTGCTGCCCGACCGGCCCGGAGACGACGTGGCGCTGCTCGTCGCACGGACCCGGACCCTCGGCCCCGACCGGGTCGCGCAGTGGGACGTCCCGCCCGACCCGAGCGCCGTCGGCGTCGTACGGAACGCCGCGGCGGCCAAGCTCGAGGAGTGGGGCCTGGGAGAACTCGGCTTCGCCACGGAGCTGATCCTCAGCGAACTGGTCACCAACGCCCTGCGCCACGGCCGCGAGCCGGTCCGGGTGCGGCTGCTGCACGACCACACGCTGACCTGCGAGGTGTGGGACGGCAGCAGCACCGCCCCGCACCTGCGGTACGCCGCCACCACGGACGAGGGCGGGCGCGGGCTGTTCCTGGTGGCGCAACTCAGCGAGCACTGGGGCACCCGGTACACGCCCGAGGGCAAGGTCATCTGGGCGGAGCAGGTGCTGCCCGGCCCCGCCTGACGGAAATCTGCACACGGTGTGCGCGAACGGGTCCGCCCGTGTTCACCGTTGAGCGAGATGTCGGACATGCCCCATGCGGTTGATGGGTTTTCGTCCCATTTCTTCCCTGCGGACGCCGGGCCGCGTATTTCCGTTACTCGATCTCGCAGAGAAGCTGTGACCATTCGGTGAACGAAGCGCCACACGCGCCATTCGGGGAACTCTCCGGCCGGTAAGGGGACGTCAACGGGATTGGCCCGGCAGCCCGTTCGCGTGCTTACATCAAGCCGCTGCGGCCGCCGGAAAAACGCGGCCGAGTTCCCCCTGCAACGAAAGGTGCGCATCATGCGTGACAACATCGAGACCCGTGAGATCGACGACACCGAGCTGGACGCCGTCTCCGGCGGTGTCATCAGCGTCTCCGGCGGCCTGGCCGGCGCCGTGACCAGCGACGTCAACGGCGTGGTGGGCCTCGTGGGCTCCCTCGACACCGTCCAGACCGCGCAGGGTCTGGTCGCGGGCGTCCCCGGCCTGGTCTCCGGCGTCACCGGCGTTTCCGTGAACCTCGGCCGCGCCGGCCTCTGAGCCGATAACGCACGAACCCCGGAGCGTCCCCCACGGCTCCGGGGTTCATGCAATTGCGCCCACACAGTCCGAAGAAGAGCCGCCGAACGATTGCCGCCAAGCGATTGCCGCCGAGCGATTGCCGCCGAGCGATTGCGGCCGAGCGAATGCGGCTGAACGAATGCAGTTGAAGGAATAGTCCGTGGAGTTTCGCCAAAAGGCTCTTTCCAAGCTGCAATCGCCCGAAGAACTCGACCTGCCCGTACGCTTCGCCCGCCCGCAGGGGCGGCTGGTCCTGGCCGTCACCGTCCTCGTCATGGCCGCCGCGACCTTCTGGGCCGTCACGGGCACCGTCTCCGCCAAACTGAGCGCACCCGGCATCCTCACCCGCGCCGAGGGCAGCTACGTGCTCCAGAGCCCCGTCGCGGGCCAGGTGACCGAGGTCCTCGCCGAGCAGGGCCGGCTGCTGCCCCCCGGCGCCCCCCTGCTCACCGTCCGCACGGAGCAGGGCGACCGGCCCGTGCGCGCGGTGACCGGCGGCCGGCTGACCACCCTGGTCGCCCGGGTGGGCTCGGTCGTCACCACCGGCGCCGACGTGGCGACCCTGGAACACGTCAAGAACCCGGACGACCCCCTGGTGGCCGTGCTGTACGTGCCGGGCGCCGGCGGCGCGGGAATCGCGGTCGGCGCCTCCGTCGACCTGACCGTCCAGTCCGTCCCCCAGCCGCGGTTCGGCGTACTGCGCGGCCGTGTCACCGCCGTCGGCCGCACGCCCCAGACGCCCGCGCAGATCGGCGCCTTCCTCGGAGACAAGGGCCTCGCCGAGCAGTTCTCCCGGCAGGGCAGCCCGGTCACCGTCCTCGTGGAGCTGGAGCGCTCCTCCGCCACGAAGTCCGGCTACCGCTGGTCCTCCGCGGACGGGCCCCCGTACCCCGTCGACTCCGCCACCCCCGTCACCGGCGCCGTCCACCTCCCCGCGCAGCGCCCCGTCGACTGGCTGCTGCCGTGACCGCGCCCCGCAGGGCCGCCCCGAGCCGCTCCCGACGCAGGTCCGCGCACGCGCCCAGGGCCCGCAAGGCCGCCGGGGGAGCCGTACCCCGGACCGTACGCACCCCCACCGTGCTCCAGATGGAGGCCGTGGAGTGCGGAGCCGCCGCCCTGGCCATGGTGCTCGGCCACTACGGGCGCCACGTGCCCCTGGAGGAGCTGCGCATCGGCTGCGGCGTCTCCCGCGACGGCTCCCGCGCCAGCAACCTCCTCAAAGCGGCCCGCGGCTACGGGCTGAAGGCCAAGGGCATGCAGATGGACCTGGCCGCGCTCGCCGGGGTGCGAGCCCCTGCCGTGCTCTTCTGGGAGTTCAACCACTACGTCGTCTACGACGGCACGGGCCGCCGCTTCGGCCGCCGGGGCGTCTACGTCAACGACCCCGCCAAGGGCCGCCGGTTCGTCCCCATGGACGAGTTCGACACCAGCTTCACCGGGGTCGTGCTCACCTTCGAGCCCGGCGAGGGCTTCCGCCGCGGCGGCCGCAAGCCGGGCGTGCTGGGCGCCGTACCGGGCCGGCTGCGCGGCACCTCGGGCACCCTGGCCGCCGCCGTCGTCTCCAGCCTCCTGCTGGTCGCCGTCGGCGCCTCGGTACCCGCCCTCAGCCGCACCTACATCGACATGTTCCTCATCGGCGAGCAGACCTCGCTGCTGGGCGTGCTGTTCGCGGCCATGGCCGTCACCCTGGTGCTCACCGCCGTGCTCACCGCGCTCCAACAGGCCAACCTGCTGCGCGGACGCGTCATCTCCTCCACCCTGGGCAGCGCCCGCTTCCTGCGCCACCTGCTCCGCCTCCCGGTCACCTTCTACTCCCAGCGCGGCCCGGCCGACCTGGTCCAGCGGCTGCAGTCCAACGACGCGGTCGCCGAGACCCTCGCCCGGGACCTGGCCGCGGCCGGCGTGGACGCCGTCGTCGTCGTGCTCTACGCCGTGCTGCTGTGGACCTACGACCCGCAGCTCACCGTCCTCGGCGTGGCCGTGGCCCTGCTCAACGTGGTGGCCCTGCGCGTCGTGATCCGGCTGCGGGCCACCGGCACCCGCAAACTGCGCGCCGAGAGCGCCCGGCTGACCAACACCTCCTTCACCGGGCTCCAGCTCATCGAGACGATGAAGGCCACCGGTGGCGAGAACGGCTTCTTCCGCCGCTGGGCCGGACAGCACGCGGTCACCCTCGACGTCCAGCAGCGGCTCGGCGTCCCCGGCGCGTGGCTGGCGATCGTCGCGCCCACCCTGGCCGCCCTCAACAGCGCGCTGATCCTCATGGCCGGCGGCCTGCGGGCCGTGGAGGGGCACCTGTCCGTCGGCCTGCTCGTCGCCTTCCAGGCCCTGGTGACCAGCTTCACCGCGCCGATCTCCCGGCTGGGCGGCGTCGCCGGACGGATCCAGGACTTCGCGGCCGACGTCGCCCGCCTCAAGGACGTCGAGAACTTCCCCGCCGACCCGGTCTTCGCACGGCGCGAGCCGACCGGCAGCACCCGCCGCCTCAAGGGCCACGTGGAACTGGACGACGTCACCTTCGGCTACAGCCCGCTGGACGCCCCGCTGCTCAAGGGCTTCTCGCTGTCGGTCGGCCCCGGGCAGCAGGTCGCGCTCGTCGGCGGCTCCGGCAGCGGCAAGTCCACCGTGTCACGGCTGATGTCCGGCCTCCACACCCCCTGGCAGGGGGCCATCCGCATCGACGGCATGCGCCTCGAGGACATCCCGCGCAGCGCCCTCGCCGCCTCCGTCTCCTTCGTCGACCAGGACGTGTTCCTCTTCGAGGGCACCGTCCGCGACAACGTCACGCTCTGGGACCCCTCCATCCCCGACGAGGCCGTCGTCGCCGCCCTGGAGGACGCCGCCGTCCACGACGTCGTGGCCCGCCGCCCGGGCGGCATCCACAGCCGCGTCGAACAGGACGGCCGCAACTTCTCCGGCGGCCAGCGCCAGCGGCTGGAGATCGCCCGGGCCCTAGTCCGCCGCCCCAGCGTCATGGTCCTCGACGAGGTGACCAGCGCCCTGGACGCGGTCACCGAGCAGACCGTCATCGACAACCTGCGGCGCCGCGGCTGCGCCTGCGTGGTCATCGCCCACCGGCTGAGCACCGTGCGCGACAGCGACGAGATCGTCGTCCTCGACCGGGGCACCGTCGTGGAACGCGGCCGGCACGAGCACCTGGTCGCCGCGGGGGGCCCGTACGCGGCCCTGGTCAAGGAGCACTGACGTGACGTACGCGCACCAGGCCGTGCCCCCCGCCGCCCCCTGGGACGGCACCCCGGGGGCCCCGGGCACCCCGTACGACCCGGTCGTCGCGGCCCTGGGCCGGCTCGGCTCGCCGGTCGACGGCACGGGTCTGCGCAGCCTGGCCCTGGAGGGCCCGCTCGTGCTGTGGCTCGTCGTTCACGGCGCGCTCGACCTCTTCGCCGTCGACGCGGCGCAGGCCGGGCCCTGGCACTTCCTGGGCCGGCTGGAGGCGGGCACCCTGCTCCAGGGCCCGGTCGACGGCCCCGGGCACACCCTGGTCGGCCGCCCCCTGCACGGCTGCCGACTGCGCCGCATCGAGCTGCGCGAACTGCCCGCCCCGGACCGCGGCGCACCCCACCCGCACGGCTGGGCCGGCCAGGGGGAGTACGCCGCCCCGCCGGCGTACCCCAGCCCCCTCGAAGACGCCTTCGCCCGCGGTGTCGGCCGCGGCATGCGCGTGCTCTACCAGGCACCGCTGGACGGCCGCGCCGCCACCGCGGACGGAGCGGCCGACGACGACATCCTGTGGATCCAGGTCACCCCGGGCGGCGTGCGGTACGGCGCCGTGTACGAGCAGGGCGCCGCCGGCACCCTGCTCCTCGACCCGGCGATGTGGCAGGGCATGGTCGACCAGCAGTACCGGCTGCTGTACGCCCTGGACCGCTCCATCGAGGAGGCCGAGCGCGCCCACGAGGACCGGATGGCGGCGGGCGTCGAGGCCGGCCAGGAGGCCCGTACCCAGGCCGACCGGACCCTGCTGGCCGCCATCGGCGGCGCCGGCGGCCGCTCCCGGCACCGGGGCGCGAGCGTCGACGCGACCCTCGCCGCGTGCCGCCTGGTCGCCGGCGCGGCCCGCATCACCCTGTCCGAACCGGCCGGGGCGGGCGCGGACTCCGAGCACGCCGACCCCGTCGAACGCATCGCGCTCGCCTCCCGGGTGCGCACCCGCGCGGTCCGCCTCGGCGGGTCCTGGTGGCGGGAGGACTCCGGCCCCCTGGTGGGCCGGCGCGAGGCGGACGGCGCCCCCGTCGCCCTGCTGTGGCGGCGCGGCCGCTACGAGGCGGTCGACCCCGCCGCCGGCACCCGCGAGCGCCTCGACGCCCGTACGGCGGCCGCCTACGAGCCGAGCGCCGTCATGTTCTACCGCCCGCTGCCCGACGGCCGGCCGGGCCTGCCCGCCCTGCTCCGCTTCGGCCTGCACGGCACCGGCCAGGAGCTGCGCCGCCTCGCCCTGGGCGGACTGGTCGCCGTGCTCCTGGGCGCACTGGTGCCCGTCGCCACCGGCAGGGTGCTCGGCCGGTACGTCCCGCAGGGCGAGACCGGCCTCATCGTGCAGACCGCGATCGCGCTCATCGCGACCGGCGTCGTCGCGGCCGCGTTCATGCTCCTGCAGAACCTGTCCGTGCTGCGCCTGGAGGGCCGCATCGAGGCCACGTTGCAGCCCGCCGTGTGGGACCGGCTGCTGCGGCTGCCCACCACCTTCTTCACCGGCCGCTCCACCGGCGAACTGGCGGGCGCGGCCATGGGCGTCAGCGCCATCCGCGCCATGTTGTCCGGGACCGGCGCGGTCTGCGTCCAGGCCCTCGCGGTCGCCGCGATGAACCTGGTCCTGCTGCTCGTCTACAGCGTGCCGCTGGCGATGGCGGCGCTCGCCATGCTCGTCGTCGTCGCGGCGGTCTTCCTGGGCCTGGGGCTGTGGCAGCTCCGCTACCAGCGCCGACTGGTCAAGCTGGGCAACCGGTTGGGCAACCAGGCCTTCCAGACCCTGCGCGGACTGCCCAAGCTGCGGGTCGCCGCGGCCGAGAGCTTCGCCTACGCGGCCTGGGCGCGGGAGTTCGCCCGTACCCGCGAGCTGCACCAGCGCATCGGCCGGGTGCAGAACGTGACCACCGTGCTGGGCGCGGTGTACCTGCCGCTGTGCACGCTGGTGATGTTCGTGCTGCTGGCCGGACCGGCCCGCGGCAGCATGACCGCCGCCGAGTTCCTCACCTTCAGCACCGCCCTGACCATGCTGATGTCCTCGGTCACGCAGCTGACCGGAGCCCTCATCTCGGTCGCGGCCGTGCTGCCGATGTTCGAGCAGGTCAAGCCGCTGCTCCAGGCGGCTCCCGAAACGGGCCGGGCCGGCATCCGGCCCGGCGAGCTGGCCGGCGCCCTCGAAGCCAAGGACCTGTCGTTCCGCTACTCCGAGGACGGCCCGCTCGTCCTCGACGGCGTCGGCTTCCGGGTACGGCCGGGGGAGTTCGTCGCGATCGTCGGAGCCAGCGGCTGCGGCAAGTCCACCCTGCTGCGGCTGCTCATCGGCTTCGACAAGCCCGTCTCCGGCAGCGTCCTGTACGACGGCCAGGACCTGGCCGCGCTCGACGCGGCGGCCGTGCGCCGCCAGTGCGGGGTCGTCCTGCAGAACGCGCAGCCCTTCACCGGCTCGATCCTCGACTGCATCCGCGGCGCCGGGACGTTCTCGCTGGAGGAGGCCTGGGAGGCCGCGGCGATGGCGGGCCTGGCCGAGGACATCAAGGCCATGCCGATGGGCATGCACACCATGCTCTCCGACGGCGGCGGCACCGTCTCGGGCGGCCAGCGCCAGCGGCTCATGATCGCCCAGGCCCTCATCCGCAAGCCGCGCGTCCTGTTCTTCGACGAGGCCACCAGCGCGCTGGACAACGAGGCCCAGCGCGTGGTCATCGAATCCACCCGCGCCCTGCGCGCCACCCGCGTCGTGATCGCCCACCGGCTGTCCACGGTCATGGACGCCGACCGGGTGATCGCCATGGCGGACGGCCGCGTCGTCCAGCAGGGCCCGCCCGCCGAACTGCTCGCCGACCCGGCGGGCCTCTTCCACGAGTTGGCCCGCCGCCAGCTCGGCTGACCGGGTCCGGCACGCGACCGCGGGGGGCCGCGCCGTATCGGCCACACTCGAGGCTTCGAAGCGAAAATTCTCGATGACGCACTAGAATGGCGGGTTGTTCGGTGCCGGACCGGAACAACCCGGGCAATCCCGGCCTCCGCCGGCGACCCGGGGCTCCTCCGGGAACGAGACGCGAGGGCCGATGGCAGCCACACCGGAGCGCGGTGACAGCACTCTGCTCGACGACGCGGCGGAGCTCGACGACGCGGCAGTGCTCGACGACGCGGCAGTGCTCGAAGACGCGGCAGTGCGCGACGACGCGGAAGCGCTCGACGAGTCCGGCAAATCAGCCCTGTTCCGTGCCGGGCCCGCCGCCCCGCCGCGCACCCTCGTCGACATCCTCGACGCCTCCGTACGGGCGTACCCCGACGAGCCCGCCCTGGACGACGGCACCGCCCAACTGACCTACCGGGCGCTGGCCGCCGAGGTCGAGCGCAGGCGCCGGGCCCTCGCCGCCGCCGGCGTGGGACGCGGAGACCGGGTCGGCGTCCGCGTGCCCTCCGGGACCAACGAGCTGTACGTGTCCATCCTCGCCGTGCTCGCCGCGGGCGCCGCCTACGTGCCGGTCGACGCCGAAGACCCCGACGAACGGGCCGAGCTGGTCTTCGGCGAGGCCGGAGTACGGGCCGTACTGGGCGCCGGACAGCGCATCGACACCACCGGAACCCGGGACGCCGCCGACGCCGCCCCCGCAGCCGCCCGCCCCGGCCCCGAGCACGACGCGTGGATCATCTTCACCTCCGGCTCCACCGGCAAGCCCAAGGGCGTCGCCGTCAGCCACCGCAGCGCCGCCGCCTTCGTGGACGCCGAGGCCGCGCTCTTCCTCGCCGAGGAGCCGATCGGACCCGGCGACCGGGTCATGGCCGGCCTCTCCGTCGCCTTCGACGCCTCCTGCGAGGAGATGTGGCTGGCCTGGCGCTACGGCGCCTGCCTCGTCCCCGTCCCCCGCTCCCAGGTGCGCAGCGGCGCCGACCTCGGCCCCTGGCTGGTCGAACAGGAGATCACCGTGGTCTCCACGGTGCCGACCCTGGCCGCGCTCTGGGAGCCCGAGGCCCTGAACGAGGTCCGGCTGCTGATCTTCGGCGGCGAGGCCTGCCCGCCCGAGCTGACCCAGCGCCTGGTCACCGAGGGCCGCGAGGTCTGGAACACGTACGGCCCCACCGAGGCCACCGTGGTCGCCTGCGCCTCGCTGCTGACCGGCGAGGAGCCGATCCGGATCGGCCTGCCGCTGAACGGCTGGGAACTGGCCGTGGTCGACGAGTCCGGCGAGCCGGTCCCGATGGGCGGCAGCGGCCAGCTCGTCATCGGCGGCGTCGGCCTCGCCCGCTACCTCGACCCCGAGAAGGACGCCGAGAAGTACGCCCCGCTGGAATCCCTCGGCTGGCAGCGCGCCTACCGCAGCGGCGACCTCGTCCGCGCCGAACCGGAAGGCCTGGTCTTCCTCGGCCGCGGCGACGAGCAGATCAAGCTCGGCGGCCGCCGCATCGAGCTGGGCGAGGTCGACGCGGCCCTCCAGGCCCTGCCCTGCGTGGCCGGCGCGGCCGCCGCCGTACGCACCGCCCGCAGCGGCAACCAGCTGCTCGTCGGCTACCTCGTCACCCAGGAGGGCTGGGACCAGGCCGCCGCCGTCGAACGGCTGCGCTCCGAACTGCCCGCCGCCCTCGTACCCCTGCTCGCGCCGGTCGAGGAACTGCCCACCCGCACCTCCGGCAAGGTCGACCGCGACGCACTGCCCTGGCCCCTGCCCGAACTGGAGACCACCGGTCCCGCCGAGCACCTCTACGGCACCGAGGCCTGGCTCGCCGAGCAGTGGACCGAGACCCTCGGGGTGACCGTCGCCGGCGCCGCAGACGACTTCTTCGCCATCGGCGGCAACAGCCTCGCCGCCGCCCAGCTCACCACCCGGCTGCGCGCCCGCTACCCGAGCGCCGCCGTCCTCGACATCTACCAGCAGCCCGTCCTGCGCAAACTGGCCCGGCGCCTGGAGAAGTCCGTACAGGACGACGGCGCGGCCCGCACCATCGAGCCGGTCCCGCTCCGCGCCAAGGCGATCCAGTCGCTCCTGCTGCTCCCCCTGTTCACCCTCGTCGGCCTGCGCTGGACGGTGGCACTGCTGGCCCTCGGCAACGTCCTGCACCTGCTCGGGCCCTACCCGTGGGCGCCGACCGCCTCCTGGTGGCTCGTCGCCGCGGGCGCGGCCCTGCTCTTCAGCCCGCCCGGCCGCCTGGCCATCGCGGCCGGCGGCGCCCGCCTGCTGCTGCGCGGGGTCAAAGCGGGACGCTACCCGCGCGGCGGAAGCGTCCACCTGAGGCTGTGGACGGCCGAGCGGCTCGCCGAGTACGTCGGCGCCACCTCCCTCACGGGCTCCTGGCTGGAGCGCTACGGCCGCGCACTCGGCGCCAAGATCGGCCCCGAGGTGGATCTGCACTCCCTGCCGCCGGTCACCGGCATGCTCAAGCTCGGCCGCGGCTGCGCCGTGGAATCCGAGGTGGACCTCTCCGGACACTGGCTGGACGGCGACCGGCTCGAGATCGGCGCCGTCAAGGTCGGTGCGGGCGCCGTCGTCGGCACCCGCAGCATCCTCTTCCCCGGCGCCCGCGTCGGCAAGCGGGCCGAGGTGGCCCCCGGCTCCGCCGTGGTCGGCCAGATCCCGACCGGCCAGCGCTGGGCCGGGGCGCCCGCAGGCAAACTCGGCAGGGCCAAGCGGAACTGGCCCAAGGAACGCCCGCCGCGCGCCGTCCACTGGCGGGCCATGTACGGGGCGACCGGCTTCTGCCTCACCGCCCTGCCGGTGCTCGCCACCCTGCCCGCCCTGCTCGTCGTCAGCCGGTTCGTACCCGCCGACGCCGGCCTGTCCGCGGCCCTGGCCGGAGCGCTGCTCGCCGTGGTGCCCGGGGCGCTCGCGTTCGGCTTCGCGTACGCGCTGCTCCTGCTGGTCTCCGTACGCCTGCTCAGCCTCGGGCTGCGCACCGGGAACCATCCGACGCACAGCAGGGTCGGCTGGCAGGCCTGGACCGTCACCCAGCTGATGGACCTGTCCCGCGAAACGCTCTTCCCGCTGTACGCCGGGCTGATCACACCGGTGTGGCTGCGGCTGCTCGGCATGAAGATCGGCCGGGGCGCGGAGGTGTCCACCGTCCTCGCGCTGCCGAGCCTCACCACCGTCGGAGAGGGCGCGTTCCTCGCCGACGACACCCTGACCGCCCCCTACGAACTGGGCGGCGGCTGGGTGCGCATCGGACACTCCGAGATCGGCCGCCGGGCCTTCCTCGGCAACTCCGGAATGACCGCGCCGGGCCGTACCGTCCCGGACGACGGGCTGGTCGGCGTACTGTCCGCCACCCCGAAGAAGGCCAAGAAGGGCAGCTCGTACCTGGGCCTGCCGCCGGTCAGGCTGCCGCGGTCCGCCGCCGACGCCGACCAGAGCCGCACCTACGACCCGCCCGCGCGGCTGCTGTGGGCGCGCGGCCTGGTGGAGCTGTGCCGGCTCGCCCCCGTCTTCTGCTCGGCGGCGCTGGCCGTACTGGCCGTGGCCGCGTTCTGCGCGCTGATCACGTCGACCGGGCTCGGGCTCTGGGGAACCGCCCTGCTGTCCGGGGCGGTCCTGCTCGCCGCGGGCGTGGCCGCGTGCGCGGTCTCCGTGGCCGCGAAGTGGCTGCTGGTGGGCCGCCACCGGACCGGCGAGCACCCGCTGTGGAGCGGCTTCGTCTGGCGCAACGAACTGGCCGACACCTTCGTCGAGGTACTGGCCGTGCCGTGGCTGGCCGGATCCGTGCCCGGTACACCGGTACTGTCCCTGTGGCTGCGCGCGCTGGGGGCCCGGATCGGCCGCGGCGTGTGGTGCGAGAGCTACTGGCTGCCCGAAACGGACCTGGTGGAGCTGGGCGACGCGGTCAGCGTGAACCGCGGCTGTGTGTTGCAGACGCACCTCTTCCACGACCGGATCTTGAGGACGGATACTGTGGTCCTCCATGAGGGCGCCACCCTGGGCCCGGGCGGCATCGTCCTGCCCGGGAGCACGGTCGGCGCCCGCAGCACCCTGGGTCCCGCCTCCCTCGTGATGGCCGGGGAATCCGTGCCCGCCGACTCCCGCTGGCTGGGCAATCCGATCGAGGCGTGGCGGTCCTGACGAGGGCCAGAACGGAAGCGGCAGTGAACGGCCAGCAGACAGCGGCAGCGGACCCGTATTTTCCGGCCAACGGCGACTCCCGTTACCGCGTGCACCGGTACGAACTCGCTCTGGAATACCGGCCCGGCCCCAACCGGCTGGCCGGCACGGCCCGGCTCAGCGCGATCGCCGGGCGGGCGCCGCTCTCCGAGTTCCACCTGAACCTGGCCGATTTCAGAATAGGCCGCGTCCTCGTCAACGGCCGGGCCCCGCACTACGCGCACCGGGGCGGCAAGCTCCGCATCCGCCCGGCCAAGCCGCTGCCGGCCGGCGCCGCCTTCACCGTGGAGGTGCACTGGGCGGGCAACCCCAAGCCGGTGCGCAGCCCCTGGGGCGGCCTGGGCTGGGAGGAGCTGACCGACGGCGCGCTGGTGGCCAGCCAGCCCGTCGGCGCGCCCTCCTGGTACCCGTGCAACGACCGGCCCGCCGACAAGGCCTCGTACCACATCTCGGTCAACACCCCCTCCGCGTACACGGTGGTCGCCGGGGGCCGCCTGCTCACCCGCACCACCAAGGCCAGTACGACCACCTGGGTGTACGAGCAGTCCGCGCCGACCTCCAGCTACCTGGTCGGCCTGTCCATCGGCATGTACCAGACGGTGCTGCTCGGCGACCCCGGGCTCGGCGGCGTACCGCAGAGCGCCCACGTGCCGGCGCACCTGCTGCCCGCGTTCTCCCGCGACTTCGCCCGGCAGCCCGCCATGATGCGGCTGTTCGAGGAGCTGTTCGGCCCCTACCCCCTCGCCGAGTACGCGGTGGTCGTCGCCGACGAGGAGCTGGACGTCCCGGTGGAGGCCCAGGGCCTGTCCATGTTCGGCGTCAACCACGTGGACGGCGCCCGCGGGTCCGAACGCCTCGTCGCCCACGAGCTGGCACACCAGTGGTTCGGCAACAGCGTGACCATCGCCGACTGGCGGCACATCTGGCTGAACGAGGGCTTCGCCAAGTACGCCGAGTGGCTCTGGTCGGAGCGCTCCGGCGGGCACAGCGCGCACGAGCTCGCCGTCGCCGCGCACCGGCTGCTGACCTTGCAGCCGCAGGACCTGCGGCTGGCCGACCCGGGCCGCAAGCTGATGTTCGACGACCGCCTGTACCAGCGCGGCGGCCTCGCCGTGCACGCGGTGCGCGCGGCCCTGGGCGACGCCGCGTTCTTCCGCATGCTGCGCGACTGGGCCGGCCTGCACCGCCACAGCGTGGTGACCACGGCCGCGTTCGCCACGCACGTGGCCCGCTACGCGGCGGAGCCGCTGGACGACCTGCTCGCGGCCTGGCTGTACGAGCCGGCCCTGCCGCCGCTGCCGATGCCGCCGCTGCCCCCGATGCCGCCGACGGCGGTGTAGGCGGAGCGGACGCGCTTCGGCGGCGACTCGCGTACGTACGCATGACGCTGCCCCGCCGGGCCTTCGAGGGCCTGACGGGGCAGTGGGTCACGCGTACAGCGGACAGCCGACAGCGGAACGCGGAACGCGGATCAGCCGAGGGCGGCCGTCTTCGGCTGCGCGTCGGCGCCGGCCGCCGCGGCTTCGGCCGCCCGAGGGGCCAGCAGCCGCTGCGCCAGGAGGCCGAACACGATCGCGAAGACCACCCAGAGCACGACCTGCACGGCCAGCGAGGCGACCCGGAACTCCCACAACAGGGCTGCGGGGAAACCGGGCTTGACCGCGTCGTCGTTGTCCGGCAGGAACGCGAAGGCGAGGCCGGTGGCGACGACGAACCCGGCGCCGGCGGCCAGGGTCGCGTTCCACTTGCCCAGGCGCGGGGCCAGGCGGCGGCCGGCGATGACCGCGCCGACGCCGAGCAGCACGCTGAGCAGGATCATCAGGAAGAACAGCGTGGTGCGCTGCCCGATGGTGTCCGGGTTCCCGACCGCCGGGGGAGTGGCCGGGTACTTCAGGAACGGCACCAGGTACACGGTGGCGAAGGCCGCCCCCGCGGTGAGGGCCGCCGTGGCCCGCGGGCTGAACCGGCCCACGCGCCCCAGGGCGAAGGAGAACGCCAGCGAGGCGATGCCGCCCAGGGCGACCCCGTAGACGAGGACACCGGTGGCCAGTCCGACCGTGGACTGCACCGGCCGGCTGACCAGCTCTTCCTCTTCCTCCTCCGGCGCGGCTTCGCCGCCGTGCCCGGCGTGGGCGCCCGCCGCGTCCTGCGCGGCCTGGGCCTCCTCCACCGCGATCGAGCCGTTGACGGGGGGTTCACCCACGACATAGGCGACGGCGAAGGCGAAGAGCCCGGCGATCAGGCCCGCGAGCATGCCGCGGACCAGGAGACCTCTGACAGTCGAGGCGTACATGTGCGTTGCCTCTCAGTGGCAGGGGAAGCCGAGCAGGTGACGGCCGTCGTGGACCCATTCGTGCACGCCGGCGCCGGAGAACACGGACGTGGCGCCCTGCTCCGCACCGACGAAGTACAGGGCGACGAGCATCAGCAGGCCGACGAAGAGCGCCCAGGGCAGTACCGCGCGCACGGGCAGCGGGGCCGGCAGAGAGCCGGAAGGGGTGGGTATGGCGGGGGAGACGGCAGCCTCGGCCATGGTGGAACCTCCTCGGGGAACACGCGTCCCATACGGTGGTGCAGGACGACGGTCCGCGGGTCTGACTCGCCGCGGGGCACCCAGGGGATGACGCCGCAGCACACAGTGGCGCGACCATGCCGGATTCACACCGGACTTCCGTCTCGCCGTCGTCACTTTGTTGAAATGTCGCCTGACGGTACCGTGCGCTGCACCCGCCGCCAAGGGCGTGAGTCCCGCATCACCCCGCACGCCCCCGCCGCACACCCCGTCGCCGCCCCGAAACCACAGCCCGCCCCCGCCCCGCCCGAGCCCGGCCCGAAACCACAGCCCGCCCCGCCCTGTCCCGAGTCCGGCCCGAAACCCTGGCCCGCCCCGGCCTCGTCCCGAGCCCGGCCCGAAACCGCAGCCCGCCCTGGCCCCGTCCTGAGCCCGGCCCGAAACCCCGGCCCCGTCCCGAGCCCGGACCGACCGCAGCCCGACTCCACCTCGGCCGGACCCCTACCGCACCCCCAACTCCAGCCCACCGCAACGGCTTCCGCGACCGTTGCCGCTACCGCGAAGGCCCCGATGACCGTCCGGCTGACCCTGATCTCCCCCGCGACGAGCGAGGCCCTGCGAGACGTCCGCTTCGACGACGAGAGCCCCCTCGATCCCGCGGGCACCGCCCGCGCCGAGGCCGCCGCGGCCGCCGTCCCCCGGACCGCGCGCAGCTACACCTCCCCGTCCCTCCGCTGCCGCCAGACCGCCCGGGCCCTCGGCCTCCGGCCGGAGCCGGTGCCCGCCCTGGCCGGCTGCGACATGGGGCGCTGGCGGGGCCTGACCCTGGACGCGGTGGCGGCCGCCGAGGGCGAGGCCGTCGCCGCCTGGCTGTCGGACCCGTCGGCCGCACCGCACGGCGGGGAGTCCCTGCGCGACGTACGCACCCGCGTCGGCACCTGGCTCGACACCCTCTCCACCCTCCCGGACGAGCCCGGCCCGCTCACGGCCGTCGCGGAACCGGACGTCATCCGTGCGGCACTGATCCACGTCCTCGAAGCCCCCGACGCGTCGTTCTGGCGCCTGGACGTCCGCCCCCTGTCCGCCGTCCATCTCACCGGCCGCGCCCACCGCTGGAACCTCCGCCCCGGCAGCCCGCTGGAGTAGGGCCCTGGAGCAGGGCGCGGCCCGAGCGGCCGGTCCGTGCAGGGCGTCCATGAGGCCGTGGGGCTGAACTTGATCACCCGTTAGCCAGCAAAGATCGACAGGGCGCCGCCTTCCTTCTCATTTGTGTGAATAGCTGACCGCATGGGTTCTCCGTAAGTTGTTTGGTGGCCCGGGAGGGCCGGGTGTGGCTTATGGGTTCTTGCCTTCAGTGGCTCCCAAGGAGTGGCCGTCCCGCTCTCCG